>DESS01000152.1:0-3560 GCA_002361335.1 Richelia sp. UBA3308 | reverse complement strand
TTATGTTGGTAATAACCGCCATTATTAAGTCTTGGTTATATAGTAAGTAATTAGCCTTCCCTTGATATTATATCAATTCCAGTTACACCGGGGCTTGCGTTAGCCTTGTTTATAAAAACCTGCCGAATTCAGCCCGTGTAGACGGGCTTTGTTTCAATAGCCCCACTCTTCCAGAGTGAGGGCGATTAAGCTACAATTTGCGCGAATGTCAACAATTACGAATTAGCATCTGTTGGTGATTATTTAATTTGTTTTTGCAATTCTTCGATCTGTTTTTGTTGTGCTTTAATTGCTTCAATCAAAACCGGAACAAGTTTCTCATATTTAACCAATTTAGATTGATTTTCATCACTATCAACTAATTCTGGTAAAACTTCTGCGACTTTTTCAGCGGATACCCCTATTTCTCGACTTTTTCCTAAAGCTTTATCTTTCCAAGTAAAAGATACTCCTTCTAATGATAAAATTTTATCCAATGCATTTTCAATTGGGGTGATATTGTCTGCTAAACTAAGGTCGGAAAGATTTGTTGTCGGTTTCCATATAGGTTGTTCTGCTTGATAAATTGCCAAGCTAATGGATTCTACATCACTCTTTTCATGACCAACAACGAATTTTGACTTATCTTTTTTAGTGCGGAAAGAAGCAATATCGCTACCACCTTCTTGTTTAACAGAAAGTGCTGGGCCATTACCTTTATTTCCGATCCATACAGAAGGATACTCTGTTTGATTATTATAAACGGCAAGGGCATGATTCTTGCCAGTAACCCGCATTATATCAACTCCACTTCCGCCTTCAAATTCAGCGGCATTTCCCGAGCCTTCTTGTTTAACATGAAGTACTGCACCAGAACCTTTATTTAATATAGCTGCTGTTGGTTTTTCTGTTTGATTATTATAAATATAAAGTGCATTCTGCTTGCCACTCACATCTTTAATATCAACTCCAGAGCCTCCCACAAAGGTAGCAACATTTTTGTTTTTTCCCTGTTGCTCAAAATAGGCAAGGGAATCTCCTGTTACATTGCCGATAACAGAGAGTGCTTTCTGCTTGCTATCTTCTTGTTTAATAATTACAGAATCAAATTCTTTCTCAGTTGTTGCCATTTTGATTACCTTAATTTGGTTTGTTTTTTCGTTTATAAATTGAATTTATAAAATCAATTTACACTTGATAACAAGACTCTAGTTTACCATTTTCAGGTTTAACCGGCGAAAATACTGCTTTTAGTTAACTAAGTCGGCCGAAAATTTACCCGAACTTACTTACAGCTTGGGTAAACTGGCTCAAAAGCCTTGATCGATCTCACTACTAACTACTGACTAGTATTAATTAACCGATAATGTTGGATTTCCAGCTTGCAGCTGAATGTTTCCAATTTTTGATTATTTGAAAGTCCAACCCATTTAATTACTGGATTCAATTGATTTGATTATATAAAAAAATTGTATAACAAAATTAATTTAGCAATGCATGTTAAAAAAATTAACTTATTTTATCCTTCTGCTGCATCTTGTTTTATATATAAAAAAGTAGGAAAAGTAGGAAAAGTAGGAATTCTTCTATCTGCTTTCGTTGTGAATTGCTTATTCCCATAGCCATTAACGATTTAAATAAATCTGAGAAATCATTTTCTCAATCAAAGCCTGATTCTCTTTACTTTCGCCTTGCTTGAGATATTCGATCGCAATTTGTCCTACAGCAGGTTGTTCTTTAGCAGCGGTAACTAACAATTCAACAATTTGACGAAGTTGAATTTTTTCTATTTGTCTACTAGTAAAAAATGGTAAAATAATTGCTGCAATTACCAACCCGAAAATCGGAGGAATAACTGGAATCCACCAACCGATGTTAAATGCCAGATAAGTAACTATTGCTAATCCTATTGCTGCTAAGATGATAGTCCCTATCATTATGCTCATAGACTTGAAACGCCAACTTAATACGGCACCGATTCCAGACCATAATAATATCCATAACCATTCTATAGGTTCAGACCAAACCCTTAACAATGGTTTACCTTCTATAGCAGCACTCAAAATTCTACTGAGGACATTTGCTATGATCGTCACTCCTGCCATTTGTTTGGGATGTTTAAACAGACTAATGCTATAAGGTGTTTGAAACAAGTCATTGACGCTTTCAGCGATGGAACCAATTAACACAATGCGATTTTGGATTTTTTCAGGTGGTACTCTGTCATTTAATAAATCTGTAATTGAAAAATGTTCAAAATTTTCTATAGTACCGTGATAATTCAGTAAAATTTGGTAGCCTCCGGCATCAGCACGAACATAAGCACCATCATTAGATTGAAAAGGAATTAATACTGTTTTTCCAAGTTGGATATGATAACTATTTTGCGATCGCGGTTTTGGTGTAATACCTTCTTGTTTTAAATAATTTAGCGCTAACCTTAGGCTGAGATTATAACGTATTTTAGTTTTTGCAGAGCCTACCGAAAGCAAGGCACGACGGACTTTTCCATCTCCATCTAAAACTTGATCCGCTATTCCCACTTGTTCTAATTCAGCTAAAACTTGTGGCGATGCAACTTGATTGCCAACTACTTTCTCAATACCTATGAGGTTGGGAGTCGTTTTGAAAACTTGAATTAATTCATCGGAACCTGGTTTTACTGGCAAATCTCTGTATAAATCAAGACCAATATTTCTGGGATTATAGCTTTTTAATTTTTTGAGAGCTTCAGCCAAAACTTTATCTGGAATGGGATACTGTCCAATTTCTTGTAAATCTGGTTCGTCAATAGTAATTATGACAACGCGAGAATCAATTCCTGGTGAAGGACGATTTTGCATAAATCGATCAAAAATACTCCACTCCATTGGCTGCATTAAACCAGTAAAGCGAACAAGTGCGATCGCGCAGGTAACACCTAAAGTTATACCTATAAGCCAGGGTTTAGCAAGACGAATATCAAGGGCATTTCGTTTAGCATATTTTCGCGCGGATGCTAAAATTCGACTAGCTTCATTAGCGGCTTGTAGAGCAAATTTTGCCTTTTCTTTTTCAACTTTTTCAGCATTTAAATCTCGTGTAATTTCCTGTGTTGCTAATTCTTGGCTAGCAGTAATAAAATGATAATCGATATCAGAAAGTTGTTTATTTTCCGACCAAGCGATTGCTTGTTGCAATGTTATTCCTGTTAATAATTGAGACTTATCTTGCTGTTGGGAAGCAATCCAAGCATTTAATTTTTGATAATAAGGACGTAAATTATCAATTTTAGTCGCAACCCATTCTAAATTAAAAATTCTTTGATAAATAAGATTTTTTACCTTTAATTTTCCAGTTTCATTAATTACTAAACCTGATAAAAGTAAATCTATATTTATCTTACTCTCATCTGCCAAAACTTCTTTACCCGATATAATTTGCTGATATATCCCCAATAAACTGGCTGCGATCGCATCATTATTCAAAATCCGATCTCTGATAGTTCTTAAATGTAAAGGTTCATCCTGAGACTCCCAACGCTGAATAATTCGGGATTCCACAATGTCGGAAACTAAAGATTGGGCATTGGGCATTGGGCA
>DESS01000284.1:26619-26797 GCA_002361335.1 Richelia sp. UBA3308 | reverse complement strand
TAGCTCGTTTGCGTTCGCCTTCTACTGTTAGCAGTTGGGCTAAACGATGACGGGCGTGTTTAAACTGTGCTGGCTTTTCTAGTTGTCGAGTTGCTTTTTGTAAGCGCAAATCAAACAATTGCTTTTTGGTGGCAGTAATTTCTTGGGCTAATTGCTCGTCGCTTAAATCTCTAGCTTC
>DESS01000284.1:22183-26572 GCA_002361335.1 Richelia sp. UBA3308 | reverse complement strand
GGAAAAGGCATAATCTATGAAGAAGGCTCCTGTTCGGCACGGGTAATAAACTTAGTTTTAATTGGTAGCTTGTGTGAAGCTAAGCGCATTGCTTCGCGAGCAGTTTCTTCTGCTACACCAGCAATTTCAAACATTATTCTGCCTGGTTTAACTACAGCTACCCAATATTCCGGATTACCTTTACCAGAACCCATCCGGGTTTCTGCGGGACGCATTGTTACGGGTTTATCGGGAAATACTCTAATCCAGATTTTTCCACCCCTACGAATATAACGAGTCATAGCTCGTCGAGAAGCCTCGATTTGACGAGAGGTAATCCAAGATGGTTCTTGAGCCTGGAGAGCAAAATCACCAAAGTTAATAGTGCTGCCTCTGTGTGCTAATCCTCTCATTCGCCCGCGATGTTGTTTGCGGAATTTAGTTCTTTTAGGACTTAACATGACTAGGAACTTTGTTAGTTGTTAGTTGTTNNACCTGGTAGCTCGAATCAAAGTAGCAAGTAGTAAACAAGTATTTATTCTCTGCACTTGAAATTAATTAAATTGTTAATCAAAGACTATTGATTCGTGACTATTTTTGAGCTATATAATATTGGATTTCTTCAGAAGAAACAGAAGCAATAATGAACTTAAAAACTCGCTACTCGCTACTCGCTACTCGCTACTTCAACTTTGTTAGTTGTTAGTTGTTAGTTGTTGGTTTTTGGTTGTCGTTTATCTACTAACCACTATCCATTAACCACTAACCACTATCCATTAACCACTAACCACTATCCACTAACCACTACCTACTAACTAATTCTCGTTTGAACGATCTTCAAAGGAAGGACGACGACGGTTTTGACGGCGACGGGGTTCGCGTTCGTTTCTTGGGCTTGAAGTAGGTGCTACTTCTTCTCCGGGAATAACTTCTCCTTTGAATACCCAAACTTTAATTCCAAGGATTCCGTAAATGGTTTTAGCGGTAACGTAGGCGTAATCTATATTTGCCCTTAAGGTATGTAAGGGAACTCTACCTTCACGAGTCCACTCTGTACGAGCAATTTCTGCACCGTTTAAGCGTCCGCTTACTTGAATTTTGATACCTTCTACGCCTGCACGTTGGGCTCGCTGAATTGCTTGACGCACTACTCTTCGGAAGGAAACCCGGCGTTCAAGCTGTTGAGCGATGTATTCGCCAATCAAAAAAGCATCTGCATCAACGCGCTGTACTTCAACAACATTTATACGAATCTGACGATTTCCGCCCAATTCTTTTTGTAATCCGGTACGTAAATCTTCAATACCTTTTCCGCCTCGACCTACTACTACACCTGGTCTTGCGGTACGTACTTCTAAATCAATCTGGTCAGCTTTACGCTCAATTTTAACTTCGGAAATACCGGCATTATTTTGAGCGTTTCTACCCAATTTATTATCTATATACTCGCGAAGTTTATGGTCTTCTTGAAGTAATTCTGGATATCGAGATGGATCGGCGTACCACCGAGATTGATGTTCTTTTGTAATTCCTAGGCGAAATCCAATTGGATTAATCTTTTGTCCCACTTTTATTTCCTCTGAAATTTCTTGGCACTCTAATTTTTTATGACTTTTAGTTATGACTTTTAGTTATGACTTTTGAGTGCTTACTTAGGCCGCTGCGGGATCGGCAGATACGGCTATGGTTATATGACAGGTGGGTTTGCGAATTTGATAAGCACGACCCTGCGCTCTTGGCTGATAACGCTTGAATACGGGACCTTGGTCTGCGTATGCGGTGGAAACCATTAGAGAAGCCCTGTCTAAGCCTTCATTGTGTTCGGCATTAGCAGCAGCACTTCTCAAAACCTTTAACACTGGGTCGCAGGCTCTGTAAGGCATAAATTCTAAAATTATCAGTGCTTCCCGATAGGATCTTCCCCTAATTTGGTCAAGTACGCGACGTACTTTAAAGGGGGACATACGTATATATCGGGCAATTGCTTTTACTTCTTTAGTATCACTAGCCATAATCAATTTCACCAAATTACTAATTGCATGAATGTGCTATTAGCAATAGAGTTACCTTCCTCCTTTTTTATCTTTAGAGTGACCTCTATAAGTACGAGTCGGAGCGAATTCTCCTAATTTATGACCTACCATTTGGTCGCTGATAAAAACAGGAACGTGTTGTTTTCCGTTGTGAACGGCGATGGTATGACCAACCATCATTGGTAAAATTGTGGAGGCTCTCGACCAAGTTTTGATAACTTCTTTTTTATTGGTTTCGTTGAGCTTATCGATTTTCTTGAGTAGATGGTCCGCAATAAAAGGACCTTTTTTTAGAGAACGACCCATAGGACAATTTTGGATTTTGGATTTTATGAATTTAGAATTTAGAATTTAGAATTTAGAATTTAGAATTTAGAATTTAGAATTTAGAATTTAAAATTTAGAATTTAAGATTTTAGGTTGGCGATCGCTTACTCGTCTTTTTGACTAAATAAATGTCACGATTAGATTCTTGATTTTGCGATCGCCGGGCGCAAGATGCTTACAGGCAAAGAAATTAATTACAACAAGCTTTATCAATCCAAAATTCGGGCATCTAAAATCTAAATTCGGGCATTCTAAATTCTAAATTCGGGCATTCTAAAATTCTAAGATTGACGACCACCACGTCCGCGTTTGGAGGACTTACGGCGACGGCGAACAATCAATTTACTGCTTGCTTTCTTGGGCTTACGGGTTTTCATACCTAAAGTAGGTTTACCCCAAGGAGTCACAGGACCTGAGCGACCGATTGGGGCGCGTCCTTCACCACCACCGTGGGGGTGGTCACAGGGGTTCATTACACTACCTCTAACTTTAGGACGACGACCTTTCCAACGATTACGTCCTGCTTTACCTAAGCTCTGGTTTCTGGCTTCGATGTTACCAACTTGTCCAATAGTGGCGTAGCACTCACGGCGAATCATGCGGACTTCTCCAGAAGGCAGTTTTAAGGTAACGTAATTACCTTCTTTCGCCATTACTTGAGCGTTTGCACCAGCTGAACGTACTACTTGACCGCCTTTTCCAGCTACCAATTCTACGTTGTGAACGCTGGTACCCAAGGGAATCTTTGATAAAGGTAAAGCATTACCGTTTTCTATGGGAGCATCGGGACCAGCTATAATCTTGGTACCCACTTTCATTCCATTGGGTTGCAAGATATAACGCTTTTCGCCATCTTCATAAACAACGAGGGCAATTCTTGCATTACGGTTGGGATCGTATTCAATGGCTTCAACCGTTGCAGGAATATCACGCTTATCTCTTTTAAAATCAATAATCCGATAAAGACGTTTGTGTCCGCCACCCCGGCGACGACTAGTAATTACACCGCGATTATTTCTACCTTTAGCCCGGTGAATGTGCTGGGTTAAAGATTTTTCGGGTTTAGATTTTGTAATTTCCGAAAAGTCGGAAGTTGCCGCTTGACGGTTACTAGGGGTATAGGGACGAAATGAACGAGTACCCATAATTTTAAATTTATCTAGAAAATATTTCCCGGAGAGCTAAATGGGGAGACAAGGAAGGGGAGCAGGGGAAGCAGGGGGAGAAATTTTACATTCACTATTCACTACTCACTCCTCACTCCCAACTCTTGACTTTTTACCTCTAATATGCAGACCTGATTTAAACGTCTGGGAAGAGAAGTTGACGAATCTTTTCTTCATCCCCGGATGCTACGGTGACAGTTGCTCGTTTGTACTGGGGTTTAAAACCGATAAATCTACCAACGCGCTTCTTCTTCCGGGGTTGTACTGCGGTATTTACTTTTAAAATTTTGACATCAAATAAATCTTCAATTGCCGCTTTTATTTGAGTTTTAGTTGCTTTTGGCAATACTTCAAAAGTGTATTTGTTCTGCTCCATCTGGATTGTCGCTTTTTCTGTAACGATTGGGCGACGCACCAAGTCAGGAAGGTTGCGGGGGTCAAATTTAGGCACTGTAGACCTCCTGAATTTTATCTATTGCTTGAGCACTAACTACGATTTTGTCTGCGTGGAGCAAATCGAAAACGTTGAGTTGGTCGGCTTGAATCAGTTTGACGTTTTCTATATTCCTAGCTGATAAATATACGTTTTCTGAACGTTCGGACAAAATCAATAATGTCTTTTGTTCGGGTTGAGAACCCCAACGAGAAATAGCTTGTACCAAGTCTTTTGTTTTCGGACGCTGTAGCTGTTCGCCGAATTCTTCAACTACAATCATGTCATCAGCACGACTGACGAGGGCTGTCCGTAATGCCAAACGGCGTTCTTTACGGTTCATATCTAAGTTGTAATCTTTGGGTTTGGGTCCAAAAATTACACCACCACCACGCCAGAGTGGAGAACGTGTGGAACCGGCACGGGCGCGTCCTGTTCCTTTTTGTCGCCA
>DESS01000284.1:14803-22146 GCA_002361335.1 Richelia sp. UBA3308 | reverse complement strand
ACGGTTTGCGGCCGCCACCTCTAACTTCCGATCGGGTTTTTGTACTAGCGTTTCCTTGGCGAGCATTAGTCATTTGTCGTACTAAGGCTCTATGTACGATATGTGAAGCAGTTTCTTCCTTGGCTACTTTCAACTCCAAGGTTTTTTGCCCTACTTCTTCTCCCTGCCAGTTTTTAACTGCACAATCTACCATTTTTGTGTCCTTTTTATGTTAGTCATTCGTTATTTGTCTTTATTTATCCACGATCCGCTTTAGAGCGAAGTAATTATCTACCCTCGCGGAAAATTCTTGATTTAATTTCAGATTTTTATTTTTGACTTATTCAATCGAAAATTCAATCCAAAATTTAATCGAAAATTTAATCGAAAATTTAATCCAAAATTCAACAAATCGAATGACTATTTCACTTCTTTTGCAGGGAGGACATTAACTAATGCTCCTGGTTTGCCAGGAATAGCTCCCTTGATTAACAATAAATTTTTTTCTGCATCGACTCGCACTATTTTCAGCTTGCGAACCGTAACGCGCTTGCCTCCCAAACGCCCTGCCATCCGTTTACCGGGATAAACACGACCGGGAGTTGTACCAGCACCGATTGAACCGGGTTCTCTATGGTTTTTGGAACCATGGGACATCGGTCCTCTGCCGAATTTATTACGCTTTTGGTTACCAGCGAAGCCGCGACCGATACTTGTACCGATTACATCTACTAGCTGACCTGCATCAAATATATCAGCACTTATTTGTTGACCCAAGGAATAATCATCCGTATTTTGGGCGCGATATTCTTCTAAATGCCGTAAGGGTGGAGCAGATGATTTTGCCAAATGCCCCAGCTTCGGTTTATTTAATGCTTTCTCTTTTACTTCACCATATGCTATTTGAATGGCGGAGTAACCGTCGGTCTGCTCTGTTTTGATTTGGGTTACGGTACATGGCCCAGCTTGAATGACGGTGACAGGAATGGCTGATCCTCCATCGTCAAAAACCTGAGTCATGCCCACCTTGGTGCCGAGAATACCTACAGACACAGTTACTATTCTCCTTACTACTACGTTTTCCACATTCTGTTCGGAATTTCAGATGTGGTCGTCGATAAGGTCGTCCTTTTTCAAGAAACTACCCGCCTTGTTATCAAGAAACACTAAAAAGTCAGGATAAGCTAAGGTAATCGCTAATCCAACTTCTGCCCTAGTCGTTTCTTGTCCTTTGATCCGCAGCTGCGCCAATAAATGCCAATAAATATAAATATTTCCTGTTTTATTCGCGCAGCCAAAACTTGCTTCCTATTTAGGAAGAAAATAATCTTGCTTGTCAAAAAATCATTCATTTTTTGCAAGGCTTAATCGCTTTGCTTTCCGTGCAGCAATGCTAAGTAATTAGCAATTGCTTTGGCACTTATATCTTTTTCACTTAGCTGGACTTAAGCGGTCGTTTTCCGCTCAGTATCCTTTTTTCAAAGGCTGATGGTACGCCGTCACCAACATTACCGTCTTCAATGCTGTGGAAATCTTCAACAATTGTTCAATATTCAAGACTTCTTGCACTGAGGTTTTAGAAACAAGTTACCTTACTTCCTAGGATTGATCGACATTTAAATCAATCAAACGTAATTCTACCTCAAGATTTATGATTTTACCACTATATTGCCAACTTTAATTAAATGATTTTTGATTGATTTGATTAAAATCCTCAAAAACTTTGTTAGCTAACAATTGTGTTTGAAGACGACTTTTGTATTAATTTTATTCACAATCTCATATTATAAATTATATCTTTTTATTTGTCTAGCTTTTTTTGCAGACTGGGGATGGAAAGATGGGGAGATGGGGAGATGGGGAGATGGGGAAACAAGGTCATTGATAACTATTAACTGATAACTGTTAACTGATAATAGAATTATCGAAGCTGTATTTGAAAAAAGTCTATGGCATTACTTACTACCGGTGGCGGTTTTATTCGCAGATTAGAAAAATTTGGCGCTCTTGGGGTATATGTACCTTTAGAAGGTGGATTTGAAGGTCGTTATCGTCGCCGATTGCGTGCAAAGGGTTACAATACTCTGTGTCTGAGTGGTAAAGGACTAGGTGATGTCGCTGCTTATTTGACTGGAGTTCATGGAGTACGTCCTCCACATCTTGGGAAAAAAAGTACTAGTAGCGGAGCAGCTGTAGGTTACGTATATTATGTACCACCAGTTATCAGTACTCAGTTAGAACAATTGCCACCAAAATCCAAAGGATTGGTATTGTGGATTATTGATGGGCATATTCTTGACGACCAAGAACTGGAATATTTTTCAAAGTTAACCGAAATCGAACCAAGAGTAAAAGTTGTAGTGGAAAGAGGTGGCGATCGCGCTTTTCGTTTTAAGCCTCTAGAGCAAACTTTGGCTGTAGCTAGTTAGAGGCAAGAGGCAAAAGTATCAAAGTTTTGGCTGGTGTTTCTTAAAAGGGCGGGGGTGAGGAGTGAGTAGTGAGTAGTCAATAGTGAAAAATAATCTCTCCTTGTCTCCTTGTCCCCTTCCTTGTCTCCCATCCTATTTGTAATAATCGCTAAAACATTATTCCTAAAGTAACGGACAATTGCATAAAAGAATCGTCATACTGAAAGAGAGATTTTATTCAATATTGTCCAAGGCACTAAGTTAAAAATCAGACATGAAACGTAAGTATAATAATAGTAGTAAGCCTGATAATACCTATTCTAGAAGTTCTAATCGAAATTCTAATTTTGGCTCTTCAGTATTTAATTTTACAACGATCGCCATTTTGGGGGGCGTTTTTATTCTAGGTATTGGTATTGGTATCGCTTTTAGTTCTACGGCAACTTTTTCACCATCTAATGTAGCTTCTCGTGATTTTATTGATACCAAAGCTCCAAATCCAGAGGTTTGTGTGCAGTATGGAGCCAGTGCCATGGTGATGGATGCAAGGCTGTTTGTAACTCTTAACCCGTTTAATGTTTACGTTGCTCAACCTAGTATGCGCCCTGGATGTGTTTTACGTACAAGTAACTGGGAGATTCTAAGACAAAAAAATCTAGTAACATCCGATCAAGTAAGAGATTGCAAAAATCGTCTAAATACTTTTGGCTTTACTGGTAGATTAGATAGCAAAGAGCTTGATATTAAATGCATATATCAAAATGATGCAGCGAAAAACTTCTTTGTTAATGAAGAAGGAGCTGTAGATGTACCGGTAGAAACGGAAAGATTCTAGAAGATTGAAGGCTAAAGGCTGAAGGCACAGAGGCGTTGTTAGAGAAAATAAAAATTTGATGTAGAGACGCGATAATTTCCGATTGCGTCTCTATATATGTTTTAGATTATGGTGCGGGGAAAATGGAGGGGGGAGAATTGAAATTTCCTGATGGTGAAGGAAATGTTGCGGGTGGAAGAACTGGATTTTGGTTTTGTGGAAATGAGTTGTTGTTTGTAATGGGTGGCACCCTCACAGTAGGTTGCTGTGGGTTTCCATTATTCATATTTAGAGGCGGTAGTGTTAATGGCGGTGCTTGTATCGGTGGTGCGATCGCACCGGGTGACATTGGTGAGGTATTATACATACCCGGTGAAAAATTACCTGGTAATTGTGCGGGTGGAATAGTTCTTGGAGTTTGTGGAGTGTAGAGAGGTTGGGTAGGTAATTGTGATGGAGAATAATTATTTGGTGTTTGTGGAGTGTAGGAGGGATAGGTAGGTAATTGCGATGGAGAATAATTATCTGGTGTTAAGCGATCGCCAATAGGATAATTAGTTGGCCCTAAAAAATTGCCGTTACTAACAATTGAAGGGCGAAACACCCACACAGTAGGATTTTGCCAGGAAACAGGTTGTAATTGTACTCGATCGCGATCGAAAAACACTCCAGGGGCTAAATCCATAACAATACGTGTGACATCCTCATTTAACTGAGAAATGCGAATTCCCTGAATTGCTCCGTTGTAATTTTCTTTAGTAGGAACATTACCTAATTTAGTATCGGGTAAATCTATAACAATTCGGGGAGGTTGAGATAAGTAAAAAAACTGAGGACGAGAAGCTGCTGAAACAGAAAATTCTAACTGGGAACTTTGGGGAGAAAATCGCCAATTTTCTAATTTTCCTGTTGGTGCGGCAATACTGCTATTAGTATCAAGAGCAATGACTGCTCCGTAGCTAAATAGAAGCAGGCTAATTAATCGCTTGCACTGCTGTATAAATTGCTTATTCTTAATTTGCTTATCCATTAGTTTTATCCTTTATAGGTTAAGCGGTGGTAGCTTTCTTAATTAATAATTGATAATTGATAATTGATAATTAATAATTGATGATAGCTTAATTTAAAAGCTGATGAAGTGATAATCAATTAGTCACAGACTTTGAGCAATTATTTTTTATACCAGTAAGAAAGCCTAGATGGTGGGTGGGCTACAAAATGGCGATCTCCTAACAGAATGTTTAATAAGTATTGTTTTTAACCATGATCTCCGATTATTCTTCCTTTCCCCCCTTAAAAAAGGCGGATAAAGTCCCCCTTCAAGAAGGGGGATTTAGGGAGATCAAAAAGTTTAGGAGTTTTATATATGATTTTCCAAACATCCCCTAAGTACCTGTTGGGTAAGCTGTGATTAAATTTGGGATTGTTTGTAGAAAAAAATTTATGTATACAGTACGTTTTTTTGTTAGTAAATTTATTATCTTACACTAAATTACACTAAAAAGGTATAACTAAAACTAGAAAGATAGGAATGATATTTGGTAGCTTAAATTCATAAGTACGTAAACGTAATAATTGATACTTAAGTCACCAAATACCAAAATGAAATCTAACAGTAATTCTAAAGGACGCTTGCAAAATATCAAGTGGGATAGAGTAGAAGAAAAATTTATTCCTATTGTATTAGGAGTTAGTGGAATTGCTCTTTTTCTTTACGTGATTTGGTTGGGGATTGTCAGTATTCGCCACAACTTAGTGCCTTACAACATTACTTTAGCAGCAGGGAAAGAGACAGGAGAAAGTTATATTATCAGTGAAGCTCTTGCAAAAGTTGTTGCTAGGAAGCATTCCAATATTAAAATTGATGTTTGTGAAACTGATGGTACTGGGGATAACATTAAAAGTCTTGAAGATAAAGCTTTAGAAGGAGGGGCAAAATGTCTGTCAGGGCGAGAGTTAACACAAAAAGAAAAACTAAAAGCAGACTTGGGAACTGCCCAAGCTGATATTCCCCCTGGTATGAGTACACGTATTGTAGCCAATCTCCACGAAGATCATTTTCAGCTACTTGTTGATCCCAACAAAATTCAATTACCTAAAAATATAGAAGATTTTAGTTTTGATGCTGTAAAGGGTAAAAAAATTCAGACACCATCAGGAGGAGGGCAACTTATATCTTTTGAAAATATTGCAAAATATTTTTTAGGCGATGATTATGAGAACCCATTTTTTACAGAAAATGGAAAACCTGATGGTCAATTTTTCGTTCGTGTTCTCGGTAATGACAAAGTTAGTAAGCGGATACAAGAGGATGGTTGGAAGTTGGTGCCAATCAAGCAAATCGAAGCCTTGAAGCAGACAAAATATCCTGCCTATTTACCTTCAAAAATTCCCCAGGGAATTTATCAAGGTTCTCCTGCTATTCCAAAAGTAGATTTAGAAACCATCGCAGTTAAAAGAACTTTGTTGGCAAGAGAGAGTGTCGATGATTCAGTAATTGAAAAAATCACAAAAGTTTTGATTGAGAATCGCCAGGAGATTAAAGAAGAAATTATTAAGATTGCTAATATACGGGAAGAGATGTATGAGGAGGCTAAACAAAAAGGAAGAAAAGTTGAAGATAATACATTCGATCCAGAAACTATTCACACTCTACTAAATCTTTTCGGACAACCAGAGAACAGCGATGTTCAAATTCATAAAGGCGCACTCAATTACTATGAGAGTGATCAACCTTCCTGGGTTCAAGAACATGTTGACATTCTGGGACTAGTGTTGGCATTTTTGGTGGTAGTAATTCCTTTTATATTAACTCAAATCAATCAATTTCAACAACGAAAGTTAGATGAAGCGAATGAAGTTGTGGATGGCTACATTGATAAAGTTGTTGAGTCGATGAAGTCTGATACTCATAATCCAGGATATAATCTTACAGTTAATGAACTAATTCAAAGACTAGAAGAGTTATTTAAACAACAAGAACAACTCAATCAACTGTTTGAAGAGGCGAGTGATTCTCTTGATAGACAAGAAATTTTTCAGTCGCAATTTCAGTCATTTACTGAAGCTTACAAATCAGCGCGAGAAGTAGTAAAACAAGCTATTAATGATAATCAGCGAAAAATTCTTGCGAGTTATGCTAATCATTTAAAAGAATTGCTGAACCGATTGGATGCAGGAGAAAGTTGTGATTCGCTTTTAATAGAGTTAGATCAACTTCGTATTGAAGCAACAGATAAATTGCTTGAAGAACGAATCTTCTCACGGGAATCATTCCAAACTTTTGTTGATACTTATAACTTTGTTAGAGATGCTATGGAACGTTGTAAAAAAGGTTAAGAAACTTGCATAGTCTAGGTAGGTACGGGCATCCCTGCCCGTACCACAATCATATATTTGAGCAAAAAATAAACAGGATGCAAACCATCGATAATCCGTGGAAAGAAAAAAAATTTTTCCACAATTAAGGCTCCTCGATTCATGGTGTGGGTACTTGATACAGTACTTTGCAAGTTGCCGTTTTGTACAACCATTAATTATAAAACTCTTGTGGTACGGGCATCCTGCCCGTTTATGATCTACCTCACTTTCGATAAAATATGCTGTAACTGATAACTGAAATGATAAAGGGTGAAATTGGGTATATTTGGTAGATAATAATGTGTCTTTATAGCCATTCTCCGCCACGGAAGCGCCAACGCACAAAAAGAATTCGCATTATGCTTTGAGAAGCTAAAAAAACCGCAAGCCAAACGGTAATGTAGTGGAAGAAAACCCAAAACAAAAGTAATTCTTCTTTGGCAATAGGTATTGGTAAAAAGCCGAAAATTTTGACTGCACAAATTATAAATATAAATTCCCAAATTCCGGCAAATAATTGGTAAATAGCAGGCCAATCTCTATCCCAACGATATTTTTGTATTTGGTCGTATAATATATCCCAACCTAAACCAAAAGTAGCAACATAAGAAAGTATCCAGAAATATACATTACCTGGTGGTGAGCCTACCAAACCAATAGTAAATGGTAAACTAATTAATAAACCTACTGTAAACAACAATAATAAACGAGTTTGCCAGCGACCGAATAAAGTTGGAGTCATTTTTTTTAGTTGGAGCGTTGGAGCGTTGGAGCGTGCTTTG
>DESS01000284.1:10770-14749 GCA_002361335.1 Richelia sp. UBA3308 | reverse complement strand
TTGGAGCGTTGGAGCGTGCTTTGGGGTGTAATCAGTGAAATCGATCTAATCCGTGATAGTTGGAGCGTTGTTGGTTGTTATGATTTTTAACATTTGAACTTTCAGATGGAGAACTTTCAGCTTTTTTTATAACATATAAAAAAAACGCCATAACCAGATTGAATTTATCAATATGAATGGCGTTTTTCCCAATATGTAATATCTGATAAAATACAGTATTTTTCAAGTAAATGAAGTACAGTAGGATACTTTAAAACTTTTGTGGTACGGGCCCGCCTCTGCCCGTCCGAATGTACCGATCAAAAGATGAAATATGCTATATTTATAAAGGTTCTATGAAGTTAGACGGTAGTGGTCATTAGAATTAAACCGAGCAATTGCTTCCCAGTTGATTACGTCTTCTAATATGGTTTGATAACCAAGTGTATTGGGATGAAGACCATCGCTACTCAATCGGTTAATTCTCCAAGTTTCAGGATGTTGCATCCATTTGTCAAATATATCTAGATATGGTATTCCCTGTTTTTGACAAGCAATTAAGGTTGCTTGTTTGTAGCGATACTGATCGTCACGATTAAAGTACAAGCAGTTGAGAAAAGGCATTTTCGTTTCATCTACTGGTACCATACCTACAAATAGCACGGGACACAGTTTTTGTGCTTGTTGCAGCAAAGAACTAAGCTGGTGTTCAAAACTAGCAAAATTTGTATAATTTTTACCGTTAATACGACCTACTCGGGCAGAATCATTGACTCCTACCGATAATATAATTATGTCAGGAACGCGATTTCGTAGCTCTCCCCGATGACGAAATTCAGATTCTAGTCTTTTTGCTACTTGTCCAATGCGATCGCCACGTACACCTAAATTATAAAGAACGTGGCCTGCACTTCCGGGTAACATCCAATTTCGCCGTAATCTTTCAACCCAGCCACCTCCGTCTGGATCTCCAAATCCGTAAACTAAACTATCCCCCAGTGCGATAATCTTTAAAGGTTGAGTGCTATTTCGTATTACAGATAGCTGCATTGAAGGAGCTACAAATGTTTGCATCTGAAAAGACTATATTTTATATCTTTAAAAGATTCTATACATTTGTACACCATTTAAGGATATTTTATTTGTTTCTTTAAAAAGAATACGCACGTACTTAAAGGATACAAATACAAATCTTGATATTTCTGTAAAAATTATAAATTTTTTATTTAAAGATTGTGTAAACCACAGTAGTCTAGACTAGATATTTTATTTAACATACCTTACTTTATTTTATATGGTGAGGACTTGGGATAATCCCACGAATTGTGGTTATAAAAGCCCTGAGGCGGTAGGGTTTTTAGTGCGTGACGCTAGAACACTTATTGCTAGGTTAAATTTTTTTCTAAACTAACCACCCTTGGGTTGGATTTATCTGAGTTGCGTAAGTGCTAATACTCTAAGTATATTAAAATAGAGTAAAGAAAAAAGGCTCAATGGGTCAATCGAGCCTTCGGAAACGTCGTAAGTGGGATGTCAAGTGATTCCGTTGATTATTATTTACTTAAACTACATTAAATTTCAAGTAAAACAAACTACATTCACAAATACCATTTTTTTATGAAGATGGGTGAAGAAGAATTTAGAATTATTACCCCATGGATGTAGCTTGCTTCCCCGTAGGGGTATCGAGGGTTTGTTTTTCTTAATGGATAAATCCGTTCCGTTGTATCCAGTTTATTTTCCGGTCAAATTTAGTTATTGCTTCCGGAGCTTTGTTTGAGTAGCCCCACTGTTAGAGAGTGAGGGCGATTTGAGAAAAGCTGAATTAAGGTGACTGATTTGATACCCATTTCAGCCATTGTCCGAAAGAAGAAAGGAAATTTAATCGATGTACTCCGGGAGCGCGGGCGATCGCCAATCCATCTAAGGTACGTAGGGCACTATACTGTAAACCGAGAAAGCTATCTACTGCTGCATAAGGGCCGCCCAAGGTAATTGCACCGGCAGCATACATTTTACCTTTGCCGTTACGCATTTCTACTAATTCAAAGTCGTTGGCTACAACTAATCTTGATAAGTGATTCAAAGGCAAATTATATCGTTGAACCAAGTCTTCTAATAAGGGACTTGCCTTGACTTTAGCATCTAATCCTGTAGCGTCAACAATAAAATCTGCATTAAGGGTTATTTGCCCAGAATCTTTTTCTTTAATGCGGGTAAGAGTGCCATTTTGGGCATCTGGTTCCACACTTTGCACTTCGCCGAACTCAATTTTATACCAACCATTTTGCAAACCATCTTCTATAATCTGCTGCCAATCGCGACGAACTGCGGTAGTAGTACCTCCCCAGTCGGCTAACAAACTCTTGCGTTGTTGGGGACTAGCCTTTTCTAACATTACTCGTAAATCGCCACCCCAACAAGCTTTTGGCCAGTTAAAGGGCTGAAATTCAAAATGATGCTTTACCATCCTCTCGGTTTTACCGAATTTATTACCCTTGGGTTTTGGCGATCGCATTAAGTGCAATATTGTAACATTGGGATTGTTCTTACGTACTTCATAAATACGTTGAATAATACGAGAAGCGACAATACCACGTCCGCGAATCAATATTTTACCACCTTGACGTTCTAATTGCTCGTAAACGTGATTATGGTCTTCATAAGCATTAACTACAGACTTAAAATCGCGATATTTCTCTCGATAAGCCTGTAAATCGGGTAGAAACTGAATTGCTGGATAACCCGTTGCTAAATGCAAAAAACGAGCCACATAAAAACCACGTTCCCCTCTTCCGCGAGAGTAAGCTACACAATATCTACCATCATCAGTTTTACGAATTGCTTGTATTCTTCCATAACGATACATTTGCTCCCAACCAATGCGCTTTACTTCCCTATCTATAGAATCAAAAACATTCCCGGCACGAGGTGTATAAGTTTCAGCGTAATCCGGCTCGGCAAATACCTTCCATAAATACTTTAAGGAATCATTTAATCTCCCCTTACCAAAATCGTGCCAAGCTTCCCGCAAAGCGTAACTAGGCCAACCCCATATATTATCTGGACAGGAATCAGAATTAGAACGTAATCTTTCATGTAAAGGTATTTGTGAATTTAGACATAATTGCTTATACCGAGCATATGGCTGTTTATCTAAACCCAAAGCAATGATTTTTTCGGTTTTGACACCATAAATTCTCAGTAAATCTACCCAAATAAAACTTCCTAAACCTGCTCCCAAAGCCAAATAATCAGTTTCATCGACTCGCAAACCTGTAGCATGAACTGCTTGTACGGGAACTTTTTCTTCTTGAAAAATTGCTGGTGGAAAACTAGAACCGAGGGGGGTTGGGACTGGCTGCGGAGGTAAGGTCGGGTCTGGTAAATTAGTATTGGGATTAAATTGAATTGCGGAATTGGTTGGGGTTGATATTGGTGTAGATGTGGATGCCGGTGTAGTTGTATTTAAAATAAAAGAAATAGTAATTTCATAGGGACCAATTTTTAAAATATCGCCATTATTAATAACGCTAGTTGTTTGGCGATTTTCCTTCGGAAACGCTACGCGATCGCCATTAATATAAATACCGTTAACACTATTTTGGTCAATGACAAATAATTGGTCTTGTTGCCAATCAATAAGAGCATGATATCGGGAAACTTCACTATTATTAAGTACCATTCGGGAAACAGGTTTTCCATTAAGTGAAGCAGGCATTTGAGAAAATTCTCTACCAAAAGCAATAGGTAATCTTAAAGTTGGTTTTCGTAATTCTCCTGTAGAAGGTTCTTCCCAACTTAAATTAATTTCTAAGTTATTTGTCATTAGTTATTAGTTGATAGTTGTTAGTTGATAGTTGTTAGTTGATAGTTGTTGGTTGTTACTAGTTAGTTGTTAGTTTTAGTTGATAGTTGTTAGTTGTTAGTTGATAGTTGATAGTTGATAGTTGTTACTCGTTACTAGTTACTCTTTACTAGTTACTCGTTACTCTTTACT
>DESS01000284.1:0-10690 GCA_002361335.1 Richelia sp. UBA3308 | reverse complement strand
CTCTTTACTCGTTACTCTTTACTTGATAGTTGATAGTTTTTGGTTGTTAATTCTTGATTCTAAATTCTAAATTCTAAATTTTAAATTCTAAATTCTAAATTCTTAGCTATTCGTTATTATTGGGTTCAACTAAAACGCTTAAAGCAGCAGCTAAAGAAGTACCGCACCAGGGACAACCAACTTGGATATGTTCCATGGAAGATATTTTATGACAGTTGGGACACTGTAAGCCGTAAGAACCTGTTGGTAAAGATGGAGTTGATGGAGTTGATTTCGAGGGTTCCTCAAGGTTTACTGATTGACTATTTACACTTGGCTTTGGCGGTTCCAAAATCGTGGCGGGGAAGCTATGAACTTCCTCAATATTAATATTAATAACTTTCAATTCCATTTGTCCCAAACAAATAATGCTACCTTGATTTAAAGATAGATTTCCTTGTAATAATTGATTTCCATCTACAACGGGAGGATTTTGTTCTCTTAAATTGCGAATTTCAAATTGTTTTTTTTGGGAATTAAAAAATATTTCCACGTGTAAACCCGATACAGTAGGATTACTCAAGACAATATCGCATCGCAAAGGATCGCGCCCTATGCGTACAGTACCGGGATTCTTACTAGGCTGCTGTTCGTAAATTATCTGAGTTTTCTCTTCACCTGCATCGTGCCACTGTAAAGTTAATGAATTCATTTTCTAACTAGCAATGTAGCTTCTTACTAAGCAACTTCTATTATTTTCTGTGTGATTCCTAACACTAGCAAGTATAGGCAATCAAATATAAAGTTAAAGACTAAAATTCGACCTTCCCCATCTCCTTGTCCCCTTCCTTCCTTGTCTCCTTCAACGGTTGGAAGCCAATTTATCAGCAATCCGGGTAGTTTCAGGTAAACGATATTTTGGGGTACAACGCAATACATAGTCAATTGCTGTTGCTAAACTAATGCGATGCCCACTAGAAACGTATACTGGTTTGACATGGGAACGAGTACGTAATACTGCTCCGATGATTTCATTGTTATGTATTAAAGGCTGCCAACTTCCTTTGGTTTGAGGAACTTCCTCATATTTACCTATTAACCAAGATTTCGCCACACCAATTGTCGGTATATCAACAATTACACCTAAATGACAAGCAATTCCGAATCTACGAGGATGGGCAAATCCTTGACCGTCACACAGAATTATATCGGGTATCGTATTTATCTTTTGTAGCGCATCTAATACTGCGGGAATTTCACGAAATGAAAGAAAACCGGGAATGTAGGGAAATGATGTAGCACGTCTAACTATACTTTGTTCTTGTAATTGTAATTCTGGAAAATTTAATACAGCTACTGCCGCACGACTGATTGTTCCATCAGCTTCAAAACCCATATCGACACCAGCAACGTATTTTATTGGTTGTTTAAATTTATCTTCAGTAATAACTTCTTTTTGTAATTCTTCTTGAATAGCTTTTGCTTCTGATGTGGTTAAATTCCAATTATGACGTTGGTTTATTTGCATTTTTTAAACTGTAATAATACTGAAAAAAATTATTTTTTTGTAATCCATAAGGAATTACTAATTATTATTTTATTATTGATAGCAATAATTGATATTTTATAATTTTCGGTTAATATGCGTTTAAAACAAAACTAAAAATATCAAAATTTTTATGATATTTTACTTGAATGGACAACGTCGAGAAAAAATATCTTAATTTTTTCGTTTATCTGTATTATTCTATTAGTGATAAAAAAGTAAAAATCAGGGAAAAATGCCAAGTTTATCGATTAAAGACAAAGTAGTTGTTAAAGACTATTTACGGGATTCAACCATTTGGGATTGCATTACCCCTAGAGTTGGCGATATCGCGATCGCGTCTTGCTACAAATCAGGGACAACTTTGACTCAACAGATTATAAATCTTTTGGTACATGGTCACGATGATTTCGATCACCTTCATGATTTAAGTCCTTGGGTAGAGCATAAACATGACCTTTTAGATGAAAAAATTGAACAAATAGAAAAGTTACCAGATCGTAGATTTTTCAAAACCCACTTACCTTTTGAAGCTTTGCCCTATTATCCAGATTGGAAATACATTTGTTTGGTTAGAGATGGAAGAGATGTAGCGATGTCATTGTTCAATCACCTCCATGCTCTAACTCCAGAAGCGCGACTTACCTCTCCGATTCAATTGCATAATATCTCATCTAATTTTCCAGAATTTTGGGAGGAATGGTTAGAAACTGGAAAACCCTACTGGGATTGGTTTGAATTTATAAAAATTTGGTGGAAAGTCCGGCATGTTCCTAATGTCTTGCTAGTTCACTATAGGGATATGATTGATGATAAACCAACTCAAATTGAGAAAATCGCGGACTTTCTCCAGATTAATCTTGATAAACCCTTGAAGGAGATAATATTACATAAGTCATCCTTAGAATACATGAAACAAAATTCTCAAAAATTTGAACATAGAGATTTTGAAAAACATCGATTCATTTACAAAGGAAGTAATGGACGCTGGCAAACTTTGTTAAGCGAACAGCAAAGCAAATATTATGAAGAAATTTTGTCACAAAAGTTAGGTAGTGCTTGCGCTTTGTGGATCAAAAATGGTGGAGAATACCTATAGATGCCAACTGTTGAATTACTGGAATATGCCCAAAATCCAATAATAAATAATAATAAATGTAGATGAAAAATTTACAAGAAAAATCTAACAGTCAAGGACAGGAGAAGGATTCCTTATCTCTAGATATCTCAGAAGAAGCACTACAAGAACTTGCGACCCAATCGGTTACACTAGTAATAGACTACTTCAGCCAGATTGCGAATAATCCGCTTTTTCAATATAGTTCAGCTTCTGAGTTTGCCGATCGCTTCAGTTCCCAACTTCCTCTAGAAGGGGAGTCCATAGAGCAACTGATGGCAGATTGCCATTCTATTTTCGCAGCTACCCGCCACACTGGTCATCCGCGTTTTTTAGGTTATGTTGCTTCGGTTTCCACTCCCGTAGGAGCTTTTGCTGACTTGATCGCATCATCCCTTAATCCAAATGTGAACTCTTGGCGTGGCGCTCCAGCAGCAACGGAATTGGAAAAAATTGTCGTGGGTTGGTTGGGTTCCCTCATCGGTTATGGCGAGAACTCGCAAGGTTTTTTGACTAGTGGTGGTTCCATGGCAAATTTGAATGCCCTGGTGATGGCACACCGAGTGAAATCCCCCAATCAAGTTTCAGAAACAGGCTTGTGGAACTCCACACCCATGATAATTTATGCAGGCGATCGCACCCATTTTTCAATTACTAAGGCAGCAGATATCATGGGATTGGGACGAAATTGCGTCCGCACGATTGCATCAGATGCCAACTTCCGACTTGATATATCCAGCTTGCGCCAGCAGATAGAAACCGATCTGACAAAAGGACTCCAACCTTTTTGTATTGTCGCCAACGCCGGCACAACAGCGACTGGTGCTGTAGATCCCCTAGCAGAAATTGCTAGTGTTGCTAAAGAATACGAACTGTGGTTTCATGTTGATGGTGCTTATGGGGCACTCGCAGCATTAGACTCCCGCAAAAGTCACTTATTTCAAGGTATCGAGGCTGCTGATTCCATTGCTCTAGATGCCCATAAATGGCTATTTACACCAATTGATTGCGGTTGTCTGTTGTTTCGCAACGCCGATACTGTTCGTACAGCTTTGTCATTTGGAATTGGAGACTATTTGAAACTCCACGAAGAGACTGAGGCTGAGTCTTTTGCTTTCTGGGATTATAGTATTGAACTGTCGCGGCGATTTCGGGCTTTAAAAATCTGGATGCTCCTACGCTACTACGGAGTTGAACGTATCCGTGGCGCAATTTGCTCCAATAACGACTTGGCTGAATACTTTGGCGAATGTGTTAATGCGGCAGAAGATTTTGAACTACTTGCACCGGTAGAATTAAGCATTTGCTGCTTTCGCTATGTGCCCTCTTCTTTGAGTGCTAAACTTGCATTGGCTTCGGAAACCGAGAGTGAGACAATTAATGCTGAACTCAATAAATTGAACGCTCAAATCTTATATGCCGTGCAGCGCAATGGAAAAGCTTACCTTTCCAATACTACTATCTCTGGGAAGTATGCTTTACGGGCTTGTATGGTCAATTTTCGCACCACTCCAACAGATATTAACTCAATCCTTAATATTATACGTGAGGTATTTTTGAATCTAGATAAGTAGGGATTCTGAACCTTTTAAGTAGTCAAGGATAATTATCCTTAAAAGGCGCAGGTTCTCACGCTCCCCTATTGTTTTGATAATAAGTATTTTCTTTATTTTTTATTGCCTATTTGCAAATCTAACATTGATTTTCCATCGATATTGATTAATTTTTATGACAAAATATTAATCAATCTTTTAAAATTAAATTCGCGGTTAAAATTTTTTAATAAATACAATGACAAAGCAATTGGAATTACAGGAGTCAGATTATTCTCCAGCCGAAGTCAAAAAAGCTTATGTCGCCATATTAATTACTCTATTCATCATTGGTTTCATTCCTATTTTGTTCCGAATCAGCGAAAGTTCCATCAGTCCGAATGCTACGATATTCAATCGGCTTTGGATTCCTACCGTAGTTCTAGGATTATGGAATGGACTATTAGTTTTCAAGGGGCGATACTCTAGAGGAGTCGCTACGCAAACCCTGGAAAACTCACATGCTATCAAACTATTTCCCGATTCATATAATCTTGTGTTGCTGCTAATTGTGGCAATAGCTTTTGTGGGTTTCCAATTACTTTGGGCTTGGTCTTTGACTCAAACCAGCGTTGCTAATTCAGAAGTCTTGCACAGTGTCACTCCACTATTTACTACATTAGTAGGTTGGAGTTTATTTGGTCAAAAGTTCGATCGCCTATTTCTGATCGGAATGGCGATCGCCCTTATTGGTTCTATCGTTCTTGCAGCCAATGACTTCTCAATCACCATTGACAAACTAGAAGGTGACGGACTAGCTTTACTTTCAGCAATGTCGTGGGCTATAAATCTACTGGTTTTGGAAAAATTGCGAACCCAGTTGAATATTTTAACAATAACAACGTGGAACTGCCTACTAGGAACTCTTTTTCTCCTGCCCATTCTCTTGCTAGCTGGTGACGAACTATTTCCCCATTCTTGGGGAGGATGGCTAACCGTAATGATTCTGGGTGTGACGGTAATCTTGATTCAAACTTTGATAACTTATAGTCTCAAATGGTTATCTTCGGGATTAGTTGCCACCATACTTCTGCTTAATCCCATAGTTACTGCCATTCTTGCTTGGGTAATCTTCAGTGAAACCCTAAATTTGCTTAACTGGCTGTCATTGTTTATCATTTTATTTGGCATATATTTAGCTACATTTAGCAAACAGAGCGTTAAAACTTAACTATCAACTAACAACTAACAACTATCAACCAAAAAACTATCAACCAACAACTATCAATTAACAACTAACAAAACTTGGTACTAAAGAATCCAAGCAATTATCAATACTGCGATGGGATAAATCAACTAAAGAAATAGAACTTTCGATTTGATGAAAATTCAGTTGCATCGATTTACGATAAGTTGGATCGTAATGGGATTCCAACATATCTTTTACCAATGAGTCCCAATCTTGGTTATCTATCATGTGATACCATTGAATTATTTTCTTCCATCCACAACTAGATTTTAATTTTTCTAACTTTATTTTGAGAATTTCTGGATTATTTATCAAATGTGGATATTCTTCTAACAAAAATTCAACTCTAGCACTAAGCGGTAGTTTGATTTCTACACAGCTAGATTGCTTCATTCTTTTCCATAAAGATTCAGGCAAATAAACTTGTCCTATTTTGCTGCTTTCGGATTCTATCCACACAGTCTCTTGGGGATTAAACCTTTGTAATTCTAGCAACAATTGGGTTTCAAAGTACTTTTGTGGAGGTTGAGGAGAAGGTTTATTTTTCCATTCTTCACCTAACAACGAGCCACGATGATTCGCTAAAGCTTCCAAATCTAAAACTTGAAAGCCTCGTTGACGCATTTTTCGTAAAATATGGGTTTTTCCGCTACCAGCTAAACCACATAATACTTTGTAATTAAATTTTGGCGGTAAATCTTCTAATTGTTGACGTACATAAGAGCGATAAGTTTTATAACCGCCTTCAAGCAAAGTTACTCGCCAACCAATTTGAGATAATACTATAGCTAAACTAGCTGAACGTTGACCCCCACGCCAACAATAAATTAAAGGCTGATAGTTTTTGTCTTTATTCGCAAAGTGTTCGTTTAAGTGTTGAGAAATATTTTTTGCTACTATTGTTGCCCCTATTTTCCGAGCTTGAAAAGGGGAAAACTGCTTGTATATCGTTCCGATTTCAGCGCGTTCGGCATCATTTAAAACCGGCAAATTAATTGCACCAGGTATACAATCTTCAGCAAACTCGCTACTTGAACGAACATCGATTATTTCACTATAAGTTTCCTTATGTGGTTCTTTTGTATATCTTAGGGAAGCAGGCATTGCAGTCGAACTCTATTTTTTCAATTATGACATTCTCGAAAACAAGTAATATTCTGCGATGAAAGCAATTTCCATCAATATCCCAAGGTGTGGATGTGTTTAAACATCACTTTAACCTACATCAAGCTATATGCTTGATAATCTTTTCTAAAGTATATATATTTTCATTAGATGCTTGAGAAGCTGTATGATTTTATGCAAAAGCAAGTTTTTTTCTCGGTCAACAAGTAGTATCAGATGCGAAAAGCTTTCTGCTACGTTTTTTATTAAGGGCAAGTTTAATACATTTGAGATCAACTTTTTTGACGATTTTTCCCTTAATTTGTTGTACTTTCTCTACTTGCTTATACTTATAACTTTCTCTTATTAGAAGCATATCCACAGCAAGGTATCATTTACATAAATTAACACTAAGACACAGAGTAGCGGTTATTAATCCTTATGAAAAGAATGCAATTGCCCCGGTGGATTCCCTATCCGAATGCTTGGTTAAGCGCTTTGATGCTATCAGTATTGATGAGTGCATTTTTAGCTATCCTCAGACGCTATTCAGATTCATTTGCAAATTTAGCCAAATGGTCAAATACTCCCGAAAAATTGACTGCGATGGTGATTTTATTATTAATCATCCCCATACCAGCGATCGCAGTTTTCCATCATTTTTTCATCAGTCGTTTTGTTTCTGCAATACCAGGAGAAAAAATAAATGGGAGTTCGGGATTTTTCCCTGGATTAATTAGCTGGTGGGAAAGTTTATATAGTTGGCTGGTGATAGTGTTATCTACCTTGACAGCAGTTTTAATTTGTACACCTTTTTTACCATTATTTCAGCTAAACTACATAAAAATAATTGAAACATACGCAGAAAATCCTAGTAATCTAAGATTAGCATTTGCTGCGGTGTGGGTTTTATGCGCTGCGATATTATATCAAGTTGGGTATTTATTTAAACTTCGTCTTGTTTTCAACGATAGTCTAGATGAAATAGATACTGCCGAGAATACATCAAAGCAACCTGAGATAGAAAATGTTGTTGAAATCCCAGAAAAAACAGTAGTAACCACGAGCCATACAACTAAAAATAGTTCAGATAAAAACAGTTCAGATGACTCTACCGTTGTAGTTAAAACACTCAAATCACCAAAGATGTTTCTGAATATTTTTGTTTTCAGCTTAGTGGGTGCGTGGTTGTATATGTTTTTTACTTTGCCAGACGTTCAACAAAGTATATCATCAGGGAATTTTGCACAACAAATTCAACAAAGAATTACTTCAGAAGCCAAATTAGTTAATACTCAGTTTTCTCAATTATCGCCTGAAAGCAACTCTTTTAGTGAAGCATTGAATCTTGCCAACAGTGCGGCACAATTGCAAGAATTAGCAACTTCTCAAGAAGATTGGAATACCGTTGTAGGTAAATGGAAAGCAGCTGTGACATTAATGGAAACGGTATCACCAGAGAGTTCCAATTTTGTCCTTGCCGAACAAAAAATTGGAGAATATAAGAAAAAGTTAGATGCTGCAGAGAAACAAGCTCTTAAGGCTGAGTAGTGATTTGCTTTTAGTAATATTTAGTGTTGATTTTAAGGAATCCCATGAATTTAGGTTATGGGATTTTTTGTGTTTTATTAAATTATTCTCGTATTAAAGGGCATCCCTGCCCCTCTAAATCTACCTCACAAAAATGAAATTATGCTGTATTAAGCCTGGCTTCGGCAGGCTTTGTTTCTGTAGCCCCAGACTTTCAGTCTGTGGGCAATTTATTTTATCAAAATCTTCTAAAATAATAAAAACAAAGTAATTTCACCCCCAATCATGTCAGATAAAACTACGCGACGTGAATTCTTAATAACCAGTGCGTCTGTAGCTGCCGGTATTGTCGGATGTAATTCATTACAGCAAAATGCTACTAGCAATGCAGCACCACCTGCAAAAATGCCAGAACAAACTTTGGGCAAAACAGGTATAAAACTGCCTATTTTTGGCTTGGGTGGTGCAGGGCAAACGCCCCTATCCTCCAATGAAGGAGAACAAGATGCGATCGCACAAATTGAAAAAGCACTACAACTGGGCATTCGTTATTTTGATACTGCTGCAAGTTATGGTCCTAGTGAAGATTACTTAGGAAAAGTCCTGCCACCCCACCGCAAAAAAATATTTTTAGCGAGTAAAACAACCGCCAGAGATAGAGATGGTGCTTGGCGGGAGCTCGAAAGAAGTTTAAAACGATTAAAGGTTGATTATCTCGATCTGTGGCAATTGCATAGCGTTTCTTTCTCCGAACAACTTGATACGATATTTTCTAACTCAGGAGCAATCAAAGCAATAGAAGAAGCAAAGCAACAAAAACTGATTCGATTTGCCGGAATTACCGGACATCACGAACCTGATATTATTGCTGATGGATTGCGTCGCTATCCTTTTGATACCACTCTTATACCCGTAAATGCTGCTGATAAATATCATCCTCGTCCATTTCTTCCCGTAGTTTTACCCGTAGCGCGAGAGAAAAATGTCGGTGTAATCGCGATGAAAGTACCAGCTTACGGACGTTTATTTAAACCTGGTGGATTATCTGGTATGCAACAAGCTTTAGGTTATAGCTTATCTCAACCGGGAGTACATTGTTGTATAGTTGCCGCTGAGAATATCAAACAATTAGAAGAAAACGTTAATGTAGCGCGAGAGTTTCAGAAATTAGATGATAAACAACTAAGTGCGATCGAACAACAAGTTGCTGGAATTTGGGAAGATGGCAACTTTTTCCGGGCTTGGACTTAATTTATGATGGGGAGATGGGATAAGGGGATAAGGGGATAAGGAGACAATTCTAAATTCCGATCACTGATTAAATTGATTACACGGATTACACTGATAATTGTTGATTAACTCCTAATTCCTAACTGATAACTCAGGAGAGAATTCGGGCATTCTCAACTCTAAATTCGGGCATTCTAAATTCTAAATTCGGGCATTCTAAATTCTAAAATCTCTTTCGCTGCTCTTTGACAAACTCCAATTTCTCCAACAAACTGCTGCATTTCCCGATAGTCGGCTTTCATTTGCTGTTGACGCTGTTGATTTAACAACAATTCCATGGCTGCTTGTACAATATTCTCGGGTGTGGCTGTATCTTGAATAAATTCTGGTACAATTTCCCGCATTACCAATAAATTAGGTGGGGAAGCGAAGGGAAATTCAATTTTAAGTATATTTTTAGCAACCCAGTAAGTGAAGGGATTTAAACGATATAAAACTACTTGCGGTACATTCAACAATGCCAATTCCAAATTAACCGTACCTGATTTGGTAATTGCTAAATCCGCAGCGGCTAATACTTCTTGCTGTTGAGAGGATATAACGGTTGCTCTTAATTGATACTTTTGTACTTCTTTTTCTATTTTTTCTCTATATCTTTCCATTGACAAGGGAATCCAGAAATGTACTTCTGACATTTTGGTTTGAATTTCCCTTGCTGCTTCAAACATTACCGGCACAAGTAACTTTAGTTCTTGAATGCGGGAAGCAGGTAAAAGTGCTACACAAGTGACATCGTCAGCAATTCCTAGTTTTGCACGGGCTGCTTCTCTACTAGGAAAATTTTGCATCCTATCTACTAAAGGATGCCCAACCCAAGTGGCATTAGCATCTTTATTTTGAAAATAACGAGCTTCTTCGGGAAATATTGCTAATATTTTATCGCTAATATTTATAATTTCCTGGGTATCGCGATCGCCAATGGAAGCAACCCAAACTTGAGGTGCAATGTAGTATATGGTTGGTACCTGGGGAAAGGAATGGCGAATATATTTACCCATGGGTAGATTCCCTCCCATATAGTCGATAAACACTACTAAATCTGGGGGATATTTTTTGAGAAAATCTTTTGCTTGTCGCTGTATTTTTAAAGTTGGTAGTACAAAAGGCAAAGACTCAATAAGTCCGAAGGAACCAATAGAAGTAGTATTTTCTATTAAAGATGCCCCTGCCGCGGCCATTTTCTCGCCACCTAAAGCCACAATTTCTAATTCCAACCCGATTTCGGTGGCTTGATTTTTGAGGGCAGTAATTAAAAGTGAACCTTGTAAATCCCCTGACACTTCGCCAGTACTAATAAATATTCGCATTTGAGAATTTAGAATTTAGAATTGGGCATGGGGCAT
>DESS01000290.1 GCA_002361335.1 Richelia sp. UBA3308 | reverse complement strand
CTTTTCAGCCATTTTTAATGGTTGCCTTATTTACGCCGTGTTGTACTAGAGTCTTTTTTTGTACTTATAATAAACACATCACATGTAACAGACTCACCGGCTCTATTACAACTTTGAACTTCTCCTTTATATCCTTCTACTTGTGCTTTTACTGTCGTTTTAGCGCTATTATTTTGAGTACTTTCTTGAGGTAAAACGGTATCTTCTTCTTTTTTTTCAGGAGTTGGTATCGGTTTCGTAATATCTGAAGTTGATGGTGTTTTATTAGTCTGAGTTTGATCGGAATTTTTGGGAGTTTCTACAATAGGTGAATCCTAAATATTAAACAAATACAAAACAGCATTTACGCAACGGTGCATATTTTTTATAGGAGAGGCAAAACGCCGAGTAGAGCAACAAAATCCCGTTATTGTTCTTGTGTATCTTGATAAAGAACGTAGTCATAAAATTTGTAGCTTAAGGCACTATTTTTATGTTGTAATAGCCGTAATAATTCTACATCAACCTTCTGTTATCGAGCAGATAAGCGTAGCTTTATAATTTTGCTTACATGGTGAATCCATATAACCGAATAAAAAACATCTACCTTTTTACATAAATTGAATATAAAAAAACCTGTGGAGATGGCAAAACATTGCAGTATAGTTAGATTGCCATACGGGTATACAATACCTTATAAAATAAAGATAGTTAAAAATAATTTGCAGTTGGCATTTTTACGTCAATCAATTTAAAAAATCAAATTAATGAGTATTGAAAAGGGAGCATTGCGATATGGATATGCAAGTCCTGAGAGAACGTGCCGGACTCAGCCGTGCAGAGGTTGCCTTCAGGCTTGCAATCAGCGAAACAAGTGTTCGCAATTGGGAAGCAGGGCGAACAGAACCAACTATGACACCGAAGAAATACTGGGATGCGTTGCGGCTGTTTAAATGTACGCCAGAGGAGTTGGCACAAGCAAGCGAAAAATCAATTAATCAAAGACATAAACGTAAACCAGGAAGGCCAAGAAGATTTCCAGAAAATCAGCTTCCCGGAGTTTCTGGAAAAACTGAGTCTGAGAGCACGGTAACTCATTTACCTTCTATAGAAGATTCAACAGTTTCTTTTAATCGCTAAAAGATTGATTTAATTTAGATTTAATTTACTAATTACTCTCCAGCCTTGTAATACTACAAGTACCCCTAGCGCTGGAGTTTTCTGATGGTTTGGATTATAGCAGTTTTATGGTACGGGTATCGGGGCCAGTTTTCTCTTAGAGGATGTTATAAAAGGGCAGCTAGCATTATTGGTGCGTTAGATGTATTAAAATTATAGGTTTTAAGTGAACATAGTCGTGCATCTAACACACCCTACAAGAATTTATTTTTTTATTCAATGGAAATTGTTATATTAATGCTGGTTAAAAGTTAAACCGTAAGCTTCAACTGAGAAAAAATTCTATAATTTCCAACGATACAGTAATTTTTTGAATCTGCTGCCGAGAGATTCGGCATTCTTACATAACTCGTGCGGTTCTCCGCTGTATTTTTAACGGAGACACGATAAGATTCTAAAACAATACTCGTCTTTTTTTAGTCTAATGGCAGAAACACTATTTTTCAATGCTTTGCGGGAAGCCACTGATGAAGAAATGGCACGCGATAAAACCGTGATGGTACTTGGTGAAGATGTAGGACATTATGGTGGTTCCTACAAAGTTACTAAAGACTTGTATAAAAAATATGGCGAACTGCGAGTATTAGATACACCCATTGCTGAAAACAGTTTTACTGGATTGGCGATCGGTGCTGCAATGACCGGGTTAAGACCGATAATTGAAGGTATGAATATGGGCTTTTTGCTATTAGCCTTCAACCAAATATCCAATAATGCCGGGATGTTACGCTATACTTCCGGTGGTAATTTTAAAATACCCTTAGTAATTCGCGGTCCTGGTGGAGTTGGAAGACAACTAGGTGCAGAACATTCCCAACGTTTGGAAGCTTATTTTCAAGCCGTACCGGGATTAAAGATTGTTGCTTGTTCAACACCATTCAACGCCAAAGGTTTATTGAAATCAGCTATTCGAGATGATAATCCAGTATTGTTCTTTGAACACGTACTGCTCTATAACTTAAAAGAAGATTTACCGGAAGAAGAATACCTAGTGCCCTTAGATAAGGCAGAAATTGTGCGTAGCGGTAAAGATGTAACAATCCTTACTTATTCGCGGATGCGCCATCATGTAATGCAAGCCGTGAAAACTTTAGAAAAATCGGGTTTTGACCCAGAAGTCATCGATTTAATTTCTTTAAAACCGTTAGATTTTGATACCATCAGTGAATCTATAAGCAAAACCCACCGAGTAATTATTGTAGAAGAATGTATGAGAACCGGGGGTGTAGCAGCAGAAATTATTGCTTCAATCAACGAACGCTTGTTTGATGAATTAGATGCGCCGGTGTTGCGACTTTCTTCTCAAGATATTCCTACACCTTATAACGGTAACTTAGAAAGATTGACAATTGTTCAACCAGAGCAAATTGTTGAAGCAGTAGAAAAAATGGTTGCTGCAAGAATTTAACATTTGGGCATAGGGAATTGGGCATGGGGCATGGGGCATTGGGGAGGCAGTCCGTTGCGGAGGAACACGCACCGTTGTAGGAACTGCCGTCATTGGCCATTGGAAATTAACTCTGAGGAGTTTAAGTTTATCCCCTTCCTTGTCCCCTTCCTTGTCTCCCCATCTCCCAATTTCCAAAAATTAATAACTCTTTACTCATAACTAATTAAGAAGCGTTATTATAACGTTTGTCGTGCTTGTGGGGGGATGGTATGCAAAAACAGCGATCGCTATTAGCTTTAATTTTAGTTCTGGTAATTGCCGCAGTGGCGGTGATTGCCACAATTCCTGTGCCTTTAGGGCTAGATTTACGGGGAGGTTCCCAACTGACTATTGAGGTAAAGACTACTCCAGAAATTCAGCAAATAGGCGAACGGGAATTGGAAGCAGTACAAACGGTTCTCGGTAATCGAGTTAATGGATTGGGAGTTTCTGAACCGGTAATTCAAACCGCTGGCAGCGATAAAATTTTGGTTCAGTTACCTGGTGTTGATAATCCAGAACAAGCCGAACGGGTTTTGGGTGGTACGGCACAATTAGAGTTTATGACTCAAAAAAAGGACACCGAAGCTCAACTTTTTGCTTTAAGAACTAATCGCGGACAACTTCAAGCCCAACGATCGGAGTTAGTCTCTGCTGAAAATAAGGATACTGCTGCAATTGAGAAAAACCAACAAGAACTCAAAACCAACCAAGAGGCGATCGTTGAATTATTTGAAAGTTTAGAAACGCCACTAACGGGTAAATTCCTAACTAATGCCAATCCTTTAAATCCTCAACAAGGGGCACGTGGTTGGAGTGTGGCACTGCAGTTTAATCAAAAAGGCGGCGAACTTTTTGCCGAATTAACCAAAAATCTGGCAGGTACGGGACGCAGTATCGGTATTTTTCTAGATAATGAATTAATTAGCGCAGCTTCAGTAGGCCCCCAATTTGCAAATACGGGAATTACTGGTGGTAGTGCTGTCATTGAAGGTAATTTTACAGCCCAAGATGCTCAAGATTTAGCAGTGCAGTTACGTGGTGGTTCCCTACCAGTACCCATAGAAATTGTCGAAAATCGTACAGTTGGTGCCACATTAGGTAGAGATAGTATCCAACGGAGTATTTATGCTGCTGTTGGCGGTTTGATTTTGGTATTAATATTTATGGTGGTTTACTACAGGCTACCGGGAATAATTGCCGATATCGCCCTAGTAATTTATGCCCTGTTGACTTGGGCTTGTTTCGCTTTGCTTGGTGTAACTTTAACCCTACCCGGTATCGCCGGTTTTATTCTTAGTATTGGCATGGCAGTTGATGCTAACGTACTCATTTTTGAGCGCACCCGGGAAGAATTACGAGGTGGTAAATCCCTTTATCGTTCCGTAGAATCTGGTTTTTACCGAGCATGGTCTAGTATTTTAGATAGTAATTTAACAACACTGATTGCCTGTGCAGCACTGTTTTGGTTAGGATTTGGCTTAGTCAAAGGCTTTGCCGTAACTTTAGCTGTAGGGGTAGCAGTTAGTATGTTTACAGCAGTAACTTGTAGCCGCACGTTAATGTTTATAGCAATCAGAATTGATTCAATACGCAAGCCAGAACTTTTCTGTCCTAACCTGCCAACTTCAAATAAGGTACAGGTAGGGAAATGAAAATTAGTGTTAATAAATCGCGAACTCTGTGGTGGAGTATTTCCGGTGGTATTATCTTAGCTGGTATTATCTCCATGCTGATTTCTTGGCAGCAAATTGGCGCTCCCCTACGTCCTAGTTTGGATTTTGTTGGTGGTACTCGGTTGCAGTTTGAACGAGATTGTACTTTGCCCAATAACTGCGATCGCCCAGTTGATATCAATGTAGTCCGAGAAGTTGCCGCATCACAGGGATTAGCCGATAGCAGCATCCAACTGATCGCCGATAGAGAAACTGGTGAAAAAAACGGTGTATTGATTCGGACAAAAACTTTAGATGTAGAAAAGCGTACCCAATTACAAAGTGCTTTAAGTGAAAAAATCGGTACTTTTGATCCGAAAAAAAGTCAAATTGATACTGTAGGACCAACTTTAGGAAGGCAGTTATTTAACAGTGGAATCACTGCCTTGATAGTGGCATTTTCTGGTATTATACTTTACCTTTCAATTAGATTTCAGTTAGACTACGCAGTATTTGCGATTATCGCGACTTTTCACGATATCTTAATGACGACGGGTATTTTCTCAATCTTTGGATTGTTATTCGGTGTAGAAGTAGATAGCTTATTTATTGTTGCTTTGCTTACCATTACAGGTTTCTCAGTTAACGATACTGTAGTAATTTACGATCGCATCCGCGAAACTCTAAAGATAAATCCCAATCGTCCCATAGTTGAAATTGTAGACGATGCAGTAAATCAAACTTTAGCGCGGTCAGTAAATACCACGCTGACGACTTTACTATCATTAATTGCAATTTTTCTATTTGGTGGCGAAACTTTAAAAAACTTTGCTTTAGCCCTAATTCTTGGTTTTATCGCCGGAGCATATTCGAGTATTTTCATCGCCAGCACACTTTTAGCTTGGTGGCGCGAACGTCAAGAAGCATCCAACCCTCCTGGAAATAGCCAACAGTTAACAGCTAACAGTTAGATTAATACTACGGGAGTTAGGAGTTAGTTGTTACTCATTACTCATTACTCATTACTCATTACTCGTTACTCGTTACTCGTTACTAGTGAGGAGTGAGGAATTATGAATATTTTTCTTATCTCCCCATCCCCTTGTCCCCTTCCTTATCTCCCTATCCCAATACTTATGGCTCAAGTAGAAAAACCGTCATCTGATTCATCTTTTGTTCGGCAGGTGGAAAAACTGCATCGGCTGACGGTTTACGCACGATGGCTACTAGTTGTATTTTTATGGCTTACATTAGCTCCTTTGTGCTTGTGGGATTTACGTGGAGAAATTCAGTTGTTGCGGGAGTATTTTACTTGGTCTACTGTACGATATGGTCTATTGTTTCATCCTTTTGCTGCTATCGGACTCAGTTTATGTATTGGTATGACTCTAAGTGTTTTAATTTGGCAGAGTCGTAACATCTTAATTGGTATGCCAGATCCTGAAAAGCAACGCTTAGAAAAACAGGTTTATCGTATCCGTCAGCAAGGCCCTTCTCATCCTTTGTGGAAATGGATTTGTGATTGATGCTTCCCACTTCCAAGCCATGGAGCATTAGGGTGAAACAAATAAATTTTTTCTACTAAATGAAATTTATGTTAATTTTTTAATAGTTTTTTATATAAAGTGTAACTGTTGTGTATAAATATTATTGCTTACCCAGGAAGGAATAATATTTATACTGCTTCAGATTTTTATGTATTCCACAGCCTCCGATGATTTTGGGGACTGTCAATCCTGAAAAGCTTGGAATAATCATCAAAACATAACTTTTATCTGGGTATGATGTATGAATAATTCTCAGATTTTATTTAGCGATGCAAAATCGAAAATCGACCTCTTACAACTGCAAGAACTATTTACGAATGGTGCTTTTTGGGCAAAAGAGCGCAATCTAGATGATTTAGCAGAGGCGATAAAAAATAGCGAACCAGTAATTGCTGTGTGGAATAAACATCAACTAATCGGTTTTGCTAGAGCAACAAGTGATGGTGTTTATCGTGGTACGATTTGGGATGTTGTTATCCACCCAGATTTTCGTGGAACTGGAATAGGTAGTAAATTAGTAGAAACAGTTTTGAGTCATCCCCGGATGAGTCGAGTAGAACGGGTCTATTTAATGACTACTCACCAACAAAAATTTTACGAAAAAATTGGTTTTGAGCAGAATACCTCCACAACAATGGTGATATACAACCGCTCAAATCTTAATTGTCTTAGTGCTGCAACTCAGCTTCAGGAATCCCTAAAGGGATAGAAATTTGTAACCTGGAAAGATGTTCGTCTTTATTGGTTTTGGGATAGGAAACAATTTCTATTTTTCCTCCCATTACATCAAGTAAAGTTTGATTAAGTAGTAACTTCATTCCGATTTGGAGGGATTTATTTTTTTCCTCGTCTGTTTCTTGAGTATCTTCCGGTTTAATTAAATCTATCGGTTCCATGGAAGGAATGGCATCTGGAGGCGCATCGAGCCAAATGTAAGCAAGATTAGTCTTATAATTTGCTTCGGCACAGATGTCTATGGTACCTTCTTCCATTTGAGAAATAGCAGTATCTACCAAGTTTATTAATATTTGTCTTAACCAGCGTGGATCTGCCGAAACATAAATTTCAACGCTAGGTTGTAACACCTTAAACGGGAAATTACGGTTTTCGGCAAGCATATAAGTTAATTCATGAACTTCGAGTAAAATTTTATTTAACGAGCGAGGCTGAATATCTAATTTACTATTACCGTGTTCGGCTTTGGCAATATGAAGAATTTCATCAATAAGATTTAATAACTTTAAAGCTCGTTCGTGAGCTTGAGTGATAAACTCTCTTTCTTCTTCTGGATTTTCACATAAATCCGATAAGATTAATTGATGTAACCCAATCAAACCATTGAGTGGCGATCGCAGTACGTGAGTAGTACGTGCCAAAAACCCGGCTTTAAACTGACTCATTTCTCGTGCCATATGGTACGCAAGTTCTATTTCCCTCATCCGTTGAGATAGCACTGTGATATCCCGTCTGTCTTCTTGTGGCGATACCCTAGAAGAGGAATTAGAAGAAGTCTTAAAGCTGAGCAATAACCAGCAAATACCCGTTCCTAATACTATTCCGACTCCAAAATATATCCAGTTATTCCAATCCATAGTTTTCTGCCAAATTTCAACTTTTGAATTAATTACAAAATTACACTACTGAGTTCCTGCTTTGGGCACTTTGCACAAGTCAGAAATTCCTTTATACTCTAACTGCGACAATCCCTAAAGCCAACACTTCACGAATGCAGCAGTTAACCGGTCATATGTTAAAAAATATCGGTCAAAACTTGGAAAAGAACACCGATAAAATCAAATCAATAATCTATTATGATTAAAATTCCATATCAAGAATCTCCCCATCTCCCTATCCGAAATCTTCTTCAATTCCACTGCATAACTTTTTCCTTAATTATATTTCTACCATTTTGAGAGACTCTCAATACTTTGTTTGTCAGCACAAAACGTATATTACCGCTTATGGCTACGTATCGATTTGTTTTTACAGCATTTTGATTCCATTTTTGCAGTGGAAGATTAATTTTTCTATTACTTTTTCTAGTAACACTGACATAGCTACTAGGATTTTGACTTCCACAAATATAGATAAAAAAGCTTTTGGTTTCCGCTTGAACAAAGGTATTATTACCTTGAGGACAACCTTTTGCTAAAGGTTGACCATTTGCTTTTATAGCACTTATAACTTTTTGTCTCAAAATAATTCGACCGCGTTTGGCGATCGCCATTTCATATGGGTTAATTTTATACTCTAATTCATTATTAATGGCAATATAAGTTTCTCTAGCTTTTTTAACAATGGGCACATTAATTTTATTATCTAATTTTTTTGGTATCAGGACGTAATATCCTAGAGGATTTTTATGATCTCCTCTACAAATATAAACGTAATATTTTCCTGTATCAAAAGAACGTATAGGTAATAAGTTTTTAGAAGGACAGATTTTGTTTTTATCTTGGTGAATCGAGGTTTGAATATTTTCTTCGACAATTTTTTTTGCTGTAGATGATTTCACATTAAACAACAAAATACTACCCACCAAAGCTAATTGCAAAGCCTGTTGGTGAGTTAATTCATTTTTAAAAAAACTCATATTTAATTAAGTTTTGTTAATTATTTTTAATAAATTTAAACAGTAAAATCACTAGCAAAACATGATTGTGTTTGCCGTACAATATCAGTACTATTGCTGATGATAAACTGAAATTATTATCCTATGCCAAATAATCTAATACAACTATTTTGCAAGTTTTTCATATTTTCTTTATTAAAAGGATATTAAAAATAAAGTTATTATAATAATTGAAAATACAGTTTTGCACTACCAAAGTCTGCAAAAAATCTTTTGCGTTGGTAGAACAGTAACCTTGTAATACCAAGTTCGGTTAATTAGTTACGATATAACCCGATTGAAAATATGGGTGTTATTACCTATTACTCATTACTCATTACTCATTACTCAATCCCCACAGATATGATAACTGTTTAAGCGAACATGATATAACTTGATATTTAACAGTTGTTTGAAATTAAAACTATTGGGTTGACACAACGGTAAATTTTGAACTTGATTTTAATTAATAATTAAGAACTCATTCACACTCTTGTGTAGTAACTTGATGACGATAGCGAAACATTGCTTCTAATTGGGATTTAATTAACCAACCGGTGAAAAAATCAACAGTATCACCACCAGGCATGGAAAAATCAATTTCATCAGTTAATCGAGTTTTACTATTTTCAGGTTCAAACTTGTGTACATGTCGCCAAAATTCAAAAGGCCCCGATATCAATTCATCGGTAAAAAAGCGATATTCTTCACATTCGGTATGACGTGCCACCCAAGTAAAAGATAATGCTCCTAAAACGCAGCGAAACTCTGTAATTGCGCCGATATAAAGTCCCCCCTGGCGACGAATTACTTGTATAGGTTGCCAAGGCGGAATCAAAAGTTGGACAACATCATGTCTTTGGTAGAATTTCCAAAGGACTTCTACAGGTGCGTTAATAATTGAGGAGTGTTTAAAATTCAACATTAACCAATTATAATTTTCCCGACCGATAAGGCATATAACAATTATTAATTATCACTTATTTATTCTTGATAATCTGTATCAATTTGGATATCAAGTGTTTCTTCATCAATTTGTATATATAAAATGTTTGGACGACAACATACTTGACAATCTTCTACATAAGATTGTTGAAAACCAGCACTGATGTCTATAAAAGTTAAATTTGGTTCTCCACAAAAAGCGCAGTAATATTCAGCAGTATTTTGCATATTTAAAGGTTAAAAGTCAAAGGTTAAAATTCACAATTCTTAACTGTTCATTGATAATTGTTTTGTTACGACTTCATTGAGATGCTTTTGTAGTGTAGACTGGGGTAAAGGTCCTTGCAAGTGATTCCAAGGTAATGTTTGCTCAGTTGACCAATTATCGTAAACGTAAAATTCTAATGGGGGAAGTTGTCCTTTTAATTCTTTAAAAGCGCGTTTGTAACTACCCAAAGAATCGCCAAACTTGCGGGTAAGTTCTAACAGTTTAGATAATCTTCTATCTCCTCTGGATAACAATGTTTGAATAATTGACCAATTGTAGCTTTCCGGACGAAAATCTATGCCTTGGGGCTTTAATTTTTTCTGCAAAAATTTCAATCTTTTTTCTGCTTGTTTATTTACTCCAAACCATTGAAATGGTGTATGGGCTTTCGGTACAAAAGTACTACATCCTAATGTAAACCGCAATCTGGGAGTAGCTTTTTTGAGATCTTGCATCATTGCGACAGTAGCATCCAAATCTTCTGGGGATTCTCCAGGAATTCCCACCATTCCATAAAGTTTTAAACCTTGCAAACCGCCTTTGTTGGCATTTTCTGCGGCTTTAATTATATCTTCTTGTTCAAGTTTTTTATTTATAATTTTTCTGACTTTTTCTGAACCGCTTTCCACGGCGATTGTTAAGGATTTTGTTCCCCTTTGAGCCAAAGTTTTAGCTAATTCTGCTGTCACTGTATTAGTTCTTACCGAAGCAATACTTAAACGTACATCTTCGTATTTGGGTTGATTAATATAATTTAATAAAGTTTCAAATTCTGGATGCTGAGTTACTGAAGCGCCTAATAATCCGAGACGATTTGTTACTTTTAAACCTCTTTCAATGGCGGGAATCAAGGAATCTAAGCTGGCTGTTCTAAAAGGTAAAGTGAGATAACTTGCTAAACAGAAACGACACATTTCTGGACAGCTTCTTACCACTTCTACCATGAAAATATTTTCCCAGGCAGCTTTTTCAGTTACTACCGTGGATGCTGATAAAGTATTTCCCCGATAGGTTTGTTTTTTTATTTCTGGAGGAATCTCTGATGAGATTGGTTTGATAGATTTTATCGCACTATCTAGAGCGTAATATTCAACTTCATATAAACTCGGAACGTAAATTCCGGGAACTTGTGCAAGTGCGATTAATATGGTTTCTTTATCAGCATTTCTAACTTGTTTATAAGCATTAATAAAATCATTTAATAAATTTTCCCCATCTCCCAACAAAACCACATCAAAAAAATCAGCAAAAGGTTCGGGATTAGCCGTTAAAACCGGACCACCACCAAAAACTATGGGATGATTATCTTGGCGATCGCACGACTTAATGGGAATATCCAAAGATTCCAACAAACTTAAAACATTGGCATAATCTAATTCCCACGACATGGAAAAACCCAATATTTCCGGGTTTCGGGGCAGATTTTCGCTAGTATCGGTAAACAAGCGACTCACCTGTAAATCTACACGCATTGCCAAAGTAGCCCACACTACCTGATAACCCAAGCTGGTGATTCCCACAGTGTATTCATTGGGAAAAGCAAAAATTATGGGAATAGCATCGGTATCCGGGGTTACAGGATTAAATAAAAGGCGTTCCTTAGCAAATAAATCTGATGTCACAAGCGTTTTCTTTGGGGTGTTTTTCTATATTTAATTTTAAGATACAGAATTGCCAGGTTAAAAAGTAAAGTAAACGCATTAGCCAAAATCACCGCGATATCCTGACGCATAATTCCGTATACTAACCATAAAAAAACACCACTAATAAATGTAAGTAACATGGCGTAAGAAACATCTTTAGCTGACTTTGTTTGCCAGGTTTTGATCATCTGCGGTAAAAAAGCAGAGGTAGTTAAAGTCGCAGCCAGCAATCCCACAATTAGCATTGGTATGAATAAAGGTAATGTGCTTTACATTTCTTTATGTTACTGGATAAATGTATCGGGTGTGGCAATTTTAGATTTTAGATTTTGGGCATGGGGCATGGGGCCGAAAGGGCATGGGAAAATAAGATTAATTATTTAGATAATTGGTGGTGACAATTATTTTTTCATGGGGACTTGCTTCTGACTTCTTCCTTCTACCTTCGTTTTAATGATTTCACTCCACAAACTCATAGAATGTGATACAAACACCAGCCTTATCCGAAACTGCAAATTCTTTACAACCCCAAGGTTTAGTTTCTAGTTTGCCATTGGGATGAATAATATCTTCTGCTACATAAAACCAGGACAAAGCCCGACATTACTTGACGTTTCAACGGGAGCACACCGCGTTATCCCTTCACGTCCAGGCAC
>DESS01000289.1 GCA_002361335.1 Richelia sp. UBA3308 | reverse complement strand
GTATCTAGTAATTCCCGATCGCAACAAAAGGAATCGACGCAGTTCGGGGCTTCCATGAGAGCATAGTAGAGGATGTTTTAAGCTTCATAGAACATTATCCTCACATCTTTGATTCCAAAGTAATCACGGTAACTTCCGGGGGACAAAATAACCTTCCTGGGAGATAGGTACCCAAACCGCGATTAACGTATAACTGATTTTTTCCGACTTTGTGAAATCCTTGTGCCCATTCCCAATGTCGGAGAACTTTAACATAGTCTGCTGTTAAACATGGTATCAATCGTCGCACATCTTTGGGAATGCTGCGAATAAATTGTTTGTAATAAACCACTATTGGACCAATATCAGGTAGTACAATTTGTCCACCATGACTATGACCAGATAATTGTAAATCTACTCGCCACTTTCGTAATACTTGGGCAGTATCGGGATTGTGGGATAAAACAATACGGGGTGTTGCATCGTCTAACAGATTCATTACCGATGCGGGATTAAATTCTTTTGACCAATAATCGGCTAATCCAACTAATGGTAATTCTTTTCCTAAAGGATAAGCAATTTCATTCCAAAGAACTTTAATATCGATACTTGTCAAAGCAGCACTAACTTGTGCTTTGGCGTTGCGATAGCATATATCATGATTGCCGAGTACGGCGTATACACCAAGACGAGACTGTAAATTCTTGAGTCTTTTTACTAGCTGATGTATTGGTGTGGGGTCATCAGTTATATAATCACCAGTTAAAACAACCAAATCTGGTTCAGCTTCATTACTAGCAATGATGGCTTGTTCTAACATTTCTTCCGATAACCTTAAACCATCGTAGTGCAAATCTGTAAGCTGCACTATACGAGTACCGATAGTAGATGCTGGTAAACCATCTATTTTAATTGTAAGTTGTTCTACACTTAAAGGACCAGTTAACAACCAATGCATAGCGCTGAAATTGCTCCTTGTACCAGCGCTTTTAGTTTATCACCTGTTATTAATTTTGGAGGAACGGGAGTTATATCCAGTTAGGGAGTGGTGAGTGGTGAGTATTTAGGAGCGATTAATTTCTCCTCGTCTCCCCATCCCCTTGTCCCCTTCCTTGTCCCCTTGTCCCCTTCCTTGTCTCTTAAACCAAGGTAATAACAGTGACTTCTGGAGTACAAAAAAACCTTCCAGGTAGATAAGTACCTAAACCACGATTGACATAAAGTTGATTAGTGCCTACTTGATGAAAACCCTGCGCCCATTGCCAATTTCTCACAACACTGAAAAATTCTCTTCTTACAAATGGCATCCGACGGCGCAGTTTTTTTGGTATTCTACGAACAATATTGTTATAAACAAGTATCGCAGGACCGATACCGGGAATTACAATATGACCACCGTGAGTATGACCAGATAGTTGTAAATCTACCCGCCATTGTCGTAATATCTCAGCGGTATCGGGATTGTGGGATAAAACGATCCGTGGTGTTGTAGCGTCTAACTGGTTCATCACTAATCCAGGATGGAATTGAGGAGACCAAAATTCAGCAAGTCCTATTAATGGTAATTCTTTTCCTAATGGATAAGCTATTTTGTTGTTAAGTACTTCAATTCCTACTCTGGTAAAAGCAGATGTAATTTCTGTTTGTGAATGAGCATAATATATATCGTGGTTACCAAGTACTGCATAAGTACCGTAACGACTTTGTAAATGCTTTAATCTAAGTACTAATTGATTGATTGGAGTGGGGTCATCAGTTACATAATCGCCTGTAAGAACAACTATATCAGGTTGTACTTTATTGCTAGCAATTATGGCTTTTTCTAACATTTTTTCTGACAAACGTAAGCCGTCATAGTGAAAATCTGTCATGTGCACTATGCGGATACCTTTTAACGATGCTGGCAAATCTTGAATCTGAACTGTTATTTTTTCTACAGTCAATGGTCCAGTCAATAACCAGTGCATAATGTAAGAATTCTCATCATACTAATACTCTTAGCGTATCAAATTCAAAACATGTTTGTAGTATATTAGATTACTAGTAATATATTGTGTAGATGAAAATACGAAAGTGAGTAATTTTAATAAATTAAATTATGAAAAAATTAAGAGAAGATAATTATTAATAATTGATTTTTTTGATTAGATCCGCCATTATCCCCCTTATAAAACGGGGACTTCAACCCCCCAATACATCGGGGGGAAGGGTGGATCATCCCAGATAATACTAAAAAAAATATTTCTTAAACATCCTCTTAAGTTGCCACCGGCAGGGATGCCCATACCACAAGAGTTGGAAAATATGGTAATGTATTTTATTGATCTAACAATATTCTGTAATAAGCTGTTGTGTATCTAATTTGTATATTAAGTAAGTAGTTATAAATAAACTTAACTATATAACAGAAAGAATGTAAGCAACCTAAAGGCTTATTCCTACTCACTACTAACTATTCACTACTAACTACTAACTATTAACTACTAACTACTAACTACTAACTACTAACTACTACCTACTACCTTCTTCCTGCTTAATCATATCGGCAGCTTTTTCAGCAATCATAATTGTGGGGGCATTTGTATTACCGCCAATAATATTAGGCATAATTGAAGCGTCTACAATTCTTAGTCCTTTTACTCCATGAACTTGTAGTTTTGAATTAACTACTGACATTGAATCGTTTCCCATTTTACAAGTTCCCACTGGATGATATAAACTTTCTGCGGTATTGCGAATAAAATTACAAATATCTTCATCGGTTTGTATTTGGTAACCGGGAATAATTTCTTCACCTCTAAATGTATCAAATGCCTTTTGTTGTAGTATTTGACGGCATATTTTTACACCATGAAATAGCACTTGTAAATCTTGTTGTTCGGCGAGATATAATGGTTGAATAAGTGGAGGTTCTAAGGGATTTTTGGAGTGCAAAGTAATTTTACCTTTACTTTGAGGATATAAAAGAGTTGGACCTAAGGTAAATCCGTGTTCTTTACGCTTGGAAAAGCCGTGATTGATTAGACAACCTGGGATAAAATGTAATTGAAGATTAATATTATTTAAATTTTCTGAGGTTTTTAAAAACCCTCCCGCTTCAGCTATATTTGATGTTAAATCCCCTCTTTTAAAGAATAAATATTTGAGAATATTATCTGGTCGTTCGAGATTAGCTAAGGTAATAGGTTTTGTACATTTATAAACAATAGATACAAATAAATGGTCTTGTAAATTTTGTCCGACACCAGGTAAATCTAATATTACTGGAATATCTAATGATTTTAAATGTTCTGCACAACCAATTCCGGAAACCATTAATAATTGGGGAGAATTAATTGTTCCAGCACTTAATATAATTTCTTGATTGACTCTAATTTCATGTTCTATATTTTGGTAATTATAGGTTAAACCAATAACCTGTTTTCCATCAAATAATATTCGTGTAACTTGTGAATTAGTTTGTACAGTTAAATTTTTTCTAGATAATACAGGTTTTAAATAAGCAGTGGCAGCACTATGACGCTGGTGATTTTTCTGATTAACTTGATAAAAGCCGACTCCTTCTTGCTCTACTCCATTAAAATCATGGTTATAAGTTAATCCAAATTCCATTGCCGCTTTGATAAAAACTTGAGAAAGAAAATTGCGATCGCGTAAATCGGTAACATGAAGATTTCCGGTTACACCGTGATATTCGCTAACACCTCTAGATTGATTTTCGGCTTTTTTAAAATAAGTAAGTACTTCTTGAGAGCTCCATCCTTGATTGCCTAAATTATGCCAGTTATCATAGTCAGAATCATTGCCTCTGATATAAATCATGGCATTAATTGAACTACTTCCCCCAAGCACCTTTCCACGAGGAAAATAAAGTTGACGGTTATTCAAATAAGATTGCTTTTCTGTATAAAAATTCCAGTCATATTTGGTTTTAAATAAGTCAGGAAAAGCCGCAGGAATATGAATTTTTTGATATTTATCAGGGCTTCCAGCTTCTAAAAGCAGTACTTTGGTTTGAGGATTTTCTGTCAAACGGTTCGCTAATACACAACCAGCAGAGCCCGCACCAATTATTACATAATCATACATGGGATTTTAGATTTTAGATTTTACAGCACTCTGCAGAAATTTGAGTACAGTACTATATTTTAAAACTCTTGTGGTAGCTATTTTAAAATTCTTGTGGTACGGGCATCCCTGCCCGTACAAATGTACATGATAAACATGAAATATGCTGTATGAGTACTTCTTCCAACTTCGGCTCTTCCCTCTTCCTTCATGAAATTATTCACATTACCAAAATCCGACTTGTTGTCTAATTTCTTCCATATTTAAATAATCGCTGGCAAAAGCTTTTCGTAACAGTGGGTGAGGAATAAATTTATCGTATTTTTGTATTTCTGGTGCTTCTGCATCTGCAACTAAATGTTCGTTGACAATACGTTGTTCACACAAAGATAAAATTTCGGGATAAAGTTGTTCAAATTTACCTTTGCCCAATTTTAATGTCATAAAATAAGGATTAATACCGCCGATGGATTTAATTTCTAACGACTCTCGACAAAAATTATTTAACAATCTCTGTAAAGTGTTGTAAGCAATGGTACCCATCCAAGGAAAAATACAACATTTACCTTTTTCTAATTTGACTATATTACCTTTGTCTAATTCAAAATCTTTGGCTAATTGACGAGATTCTTGCAAACGCTGTTTAGCATTTTTTTGTAAATACGGATATTCTGTATCTTCTAATAAAACACCACGCATACGCTGCAATATTTTGCTGTGAATTGTTCCTGTACTACCCCGCCAGAAAATACCGGCTTTACCTTCAACTTGTTTCACAAATATTGTTTTTTTAGAAAAATCTACATCTAAAACTTCCCAAGTTTTTCCGGCTAATCCAAATTGACTACCAACCTTAGGTATGATGACAATGGTACCAATATCTGTTGAATTTTGTTTAACGCTAAATTCCAGCGTTTCGGGAAAAACAGCGTAAAATTGAAATTTTTTGACAATTTTTTCACCAGCTAAACCCAATATTAATTTATTTTCTTCAGTTTTATTAATATGGTCAATGCTAACTAAATAACGTAGCAATAATTTATAATCTTCTTGAGATATATATTGAAAAGATGATAAATTTAACACCTGCTTGGCAAGAAGAGCTGGTGAAATTTCTTTCATCGCGGCCAAAATACTCATAGTCTGATGATAAAGCAGACTAAATGGGTATTTTATCGGTTCAATTGGTTCAATCCATTTTGATTCTATATAAAGTTGAATAATGGCAATAGACTGTAAAAGTTGCCAAGGAATTTGTTGGGGAAGTGGTATTTCTGAAGATAGTTGTTTTTCCGAACAAACAAAACGCATATCCGCAGGTTCACCCCTCCTTCCAGTACGTCCCAAACGTTGTAAAAAACTTGCTACAGAAGTCGGTGATTCTAACTGAATAACTCGCTGTAAATAGCCAATATCTACACCAACTTCTAATGTCAATGTAGCAGCAGTTACTGCTGGTTGATGGGGTTCTCGCATGGCGTTTTCCGCAGCTTGGCGTAGGGAAGCGGATATACTACCGTGATGAACGTGATAAATATCTGGTGATAGTTGATTTGCAGCAATTTGACGTAAGGATGCCACAATAGATTCAGTTTGGGATTTATTGTTAGCAAAAATCAGACATTTACCAGATTTACTCAGATTAAAAATATATTTATCGCCATCGGTGATTTCTGAACCATCGGCTTTTTCAGGAACATAAAAGTGTTCCATAGCTAATTTAATTTGTCGTTTTGGAACTTCAACTTTTGGTGTAATGACTGATTTATTAGTACCCGATCTCAGCCAATCTTCTGCTAAAGAATAATCACCTAAAGTTGCTGATAAACCGATTCTGCGGGGTTGATTTTTGGTTATATTAGCTAATCTTTCTAATTGACAAAGAATTTGACATCCTCTTTCGCTACCCATGAAAGCGTGAATTTCATCGATGACTACAAAACGTACATCACCGAAAAGACGAATTATCTCCTGATACTTATTAATTAATAAACTTTCTAAAGACTCTGGTGTAATTTGGAGAATACCTGATGGACTTTTTAAAAGCTGTTTTTTTCGACTTTGAGAAACATCTCCATGCCAATGATATACAGGAATATCTGCTTCTCTTAATAATTCGTTAAGACGTTGAAATTGGTCATTAATTAATGCTTTAATTGGACCGATATAAATTGCACCTACAGTATTAGAAGGTTTTTCGTATAACTTGGTTAAAACTGGTAAAAAAGCTGCTTCTGTTTTACCCGAAGCTGTACCTGCAGCTACTAATAAATGAGCATCTGTATCAAATATGATTTCGCAAGCAGCAGCTTGTATAGGTCTTAATTCAGTCCAGTTATGGTTGTATATGTATTCCTGAATAAAAGGCGCGAGTCTATTATATGCATCGCTCATAAATAAGAAGGCATATTATAACCAAAATTAGTACTAGGTCGATCCGATTAATAGTTTAACTTAATCCCCTGGCACAAAGACGCAAGGTAATAGTATTGGATTAAATCTATTTTAACTTTAACAGGATAATATTTTTCATCCATCTGGATTGCCAATTGCCAGTGGAAATTAATTAATCTAATAAGTAATTCGGCGTAAAAAAATTCAAAGTATGTCATTGGGAGTGAAACGAAGCAATAAGCTGTTGTGCATTAAAAAT
>DESS01000288.1:56637-59569 GCA_002361335.1 Richelia sp. UBA3308 | reverse complement strand
CTTTTAGCGAGAAGGGAGTAGAATAACCCTAGCATCAAATCTACGGGATAATAAATGGCAAACAAAACCTACCAAAAGAGTTTACATTCCTAAAAAGAATGGTAAACAAAGACCTTTGGGCATCCCCACTATCACTGATAGGGTAATGCAGAATGTTGTGAAAAACGCCTTGGAGCCATGCTGGGAAGCCCAATTCGAGGAACATTCCTATGGGTTCCGACCCGGAAGGGGTTGCCACGATGCCATAGAACAATGTTTCTGCTTGTTAAATCCTAGTCCACGAAGTAGTAACAATACTTGGGTGTTGGACGCGGATATCTCAGGCTTCTTCGATAATATTAACCATGAAGTGATTCTCGAAAGCATTAAACACTTCCCTGGTAGAAAACTGATTTTAAACTGGTTAAAAGCTGGTTATATGCATAAATCAGTTATAAACCCAACAAATACTGGAACACCGCAAGGTGGAGTCATCAGCCCTTTGCTAGCCAATATTGGTTTGCATGGCTTACAACACTACCTTCAAGAAGTAAATCCAAAAATTGGGTTTATCAGATACGCAGACGACTTCATAGTCACTGCCAGAACCTTAGAAGAAATTAATGCTATAAGGGAACACTTAGAAATATGGTTAAAATCAAGAGGTCTGAAATTAAACCCAGCAAAAACCTGTATTGTTAATATACAGAGCGGTTTTAACTTCTTAGGATTCAACCTGCGACGTTATCATGGCAAGCTTCTCATTAAGCCGCAAAAACAAGATGTACTTGAGTTCTGTAAGAATTTAGGTCAAGAAATCAAAAAGCGTGCTACATGGAATCAAATTCACTTAATTAATTGGTTGAACCCAATTCTCCGAGGTAAAGCAGAATACTACAAGCACGCCGTTAGCAAAGAAACTTTCTCCTACATCAGTCATAGGATATGGGAATATTTGTGGCGGTGGGCTAAGCGCAGACACCCCAAAAAGGGTAAAAGGTGGATAAAAAATCGCTACTTCCACAGAATCAAAGGTGTAGACTGGACTTTTGCTGTAAAAACGTCTGACCGTAAAGGAAAAGAGAAGTTACTCAGTCTTTACAATGTGGCTTCAACTAAGATTGTACGTCACGTAAAAGTCAAAGGTAATGCGAGTCCTGATGACCCTTCGTTAAAGGAATACTGGACTTCCCGAGCTAAAAAACACGGAAAACAAATCTGGGAAAAGAATTCCAGAAATTATAGAATAGCCGTCAATCAAAGCTGGAAGTGTCCTGTATGTGGCGAACCACTTTTTAACGGGGAAGCTATCGAAACACACCATATTGTCCCAGTAAAGGATGGTGGTACAGATGAAGTTTGTAACCTCAAACACTTACATAAATCATGCCACCAACAAGTACACGGACATAAGTCGTTCCGTCTGGGCTAAGAAACTTCTAGTTTCGAGTGAGGCTTGAGCCGTGTGATTAGCAATAGTCACGCACGGTTCTTAGGGGAGGAAGATAGGGCGACCTATGCTTTCTTACCCGACAGAGGTGCGGGAGATAATACTCCCCATCGACTCTAACTATCATCGGCGTATCTAACGCCTGGTGTATTTCCTCAATTCCATTTAGTGCTACGTTTGCTAACAGCGGACTCACCACACCGCCTTGAGGAGTTCCTTGTTCGGGGAACTCTGGGTTCACTCCTGCTTTGAGGCAACGGAATATTCCCAGTTTTAATCCTGCGGGTGATATTAGTTTGTCCATGATTGACTTATGGCTGATTCGGTCGAAACATTTGCTGATGTCTAATTCGATGACGCGTTTTTTGTACCCTTTGGCTCTGCTGTTAAGATTAATTTGCATAATCTTTTGTGCATCTTGGGCACATCTTCCAAGTCTGAAGCCGTAACTTCTAGCGTGGAATGTTGCCTCATGAGCGGGTTCGAGAGCGTATTTCACCAGACACTGCCATGCTCTGTCCGAGATTGTTGGTACCTTGAGAATACGGGTAGAGCCGTTCTTTTTAGGAATAGGCACTTCCCGTAGTCCTTGGTGTTTCCAATCGTTTACCGTACTAAGCTTATTGTACAATTCAAAGCGTTCTTTGAATGTCAGTGCTTTCTTTCCGTCAATCCCCGCCGTTTTCCATCCTTTATTAAGTTGGGTTACTTGGCGGATTGCTAACAACTTAGAGTACGGTAGATTTCAGAACCAGCTTTTGAAGTGACCGAGCGCGGGCTATGTCACCAATTCTAATAGCTTTGAATATTCTTCTTTGTAAGCGGAAAAGGTTCTTCTGGAATTTCTTCCAAGGCAACTTTTTCCAAGATTCACTAGTAACCCAAGTTGCTAGTTATGCGATCGCCAAGTAATTAAGGGTCATAAAAGTAATAAAATCCCCTCCATAAAGAAAAATGGAGAGGATTATGCTTAATGAAATTATTGTAGTATATGCCATCACCGATGATCTGTTAAAAGCGATAGGACATAAAGAAGATATTCGTAGAGATATGAGTGATGCAGAAATTATCACAACATCTCTAGTCGCAGCCATGTTCTTCGGTGGTAATCATAGTAAAGCTTGTGAGTATATGAAAGACCATAAGCTAGTAAAAAACATGTTAGAAAAATCACGTTTTAATCGGCGATTACACCGCGGTTTCAATGTTAGTCAAGGATTTATTTCATCAAGTAGGAATGATACTAAAAGAAAGTAGCGATTATACTGAATATCTTTTAGACTCATTTCCTGTACCAATGTGTGATAACATCAGAATTTTTAATGCTAAACTTATCAGTTCAGAACAGTATAGGGGCTATATAGCTTCTAAAAAGCGTTACTTTTATGGAGTTAGAGTACAGTTATTAACTACAAAAGATGGAATCCCTGTAGAATTTGTGATTTTACCTGGTAGTGCTTCTGATATGCGTGGTTTAAATGCTTTACAAAAAAGGCAGATGGC
>DESS01000288.1:22388-56463 GCA_002361335.1 Richelia sp. UBA3308 | reverse complement strand
CTCCAACATAGCTGCCTTCTGAACACTGAATCTGCCATCAGGGAGTGAAGTATACAGTGATGCTGCATATACTGATTATACTGTCGAGGATATTTTGCAGGAATTAAGCGGAATATCTTTGAAAGTAATGCGTAAAAAGAATTCTAAGCGAAAGGACAAACCTTGGATTCAGTATATTAAACAACACATTAGACATTATATTGAAACTGTATTTAGTAGCATAACTTGTGTTTTCCCAAAATCAATTCATGCTGTTACCTATGAAGGGTTTTTACTGAAAGTAGAAGCATTTATTTTTGCTTTTACTTTAAAATCAGCATTTATTGAATAAGTTAAATATAATGCTTTAATATAATTCAGTATTCACTTTCTTAAGTTAGTTAAAGTTGTGTTTGCGCGTAGCGCAAACACAACTTTATGATGGGCGATCGCATTAAATAGTAAATTTGTATTTAGTAAACCGCAACTTGGGTTAGTATGAACAAGTTTTGTCAGAGCAAGTTGTCGTTGCTCGGACAAATGTGGGTATTGCTTTGCTGTTGAAGCCAGATTTTCAAGCAAAACATCTGTTTTATCAATCGAGGTTAGATTCATAGCCGCTCTAAAAGTTTGCTTTCCCTCTATATTTACATATGGCTTGAATATGGGAGTTTTACGCAAAACTCGATTTTTTCTTTACAAAACTTTATATTTTAGTGCTTACCCAAAACTTTAAGGTGGGGTACACCTTGTGTACGCATAGTATAATAAATAATACTTATTATCCGTAATCACTTAGGCAAATGTCGTTGCCAGTAAACGGAGTAAAACGTAAGCAAACCTAAGGTTTTGCACTGGTACTCACCTTTCTCGACTTCGGGTTATTAAAAAAAAAGAGTATTATTTGTTACCTAGTAATGAAAAGATTTAACAGCAAAATTAACTCATTCGGTTAAAACCTTACAAATTTTCTCTTGCTTAAAATCAAATTTCTACCCAATCACATCATAGTATGAAGTTTTGTAAATAACTGCAGAATTTCGCGAATTTTGATGGTGATAAAGTAAGTAGAGCTACATAGAGAGTATGCAGTCAAAATCCTATAAATACAAAGGACAAATTGAATTTGGACATAGAAATCATTTATAAATTGGTTTTCTTGTCTATTTAAAAGCCTGAAAGCAAATAAATAAAGATATTTGCTAGTATTTCACCAAGCCAAAATTTGGGTTTGGGGCAGGCTCGGGAAGCAGCAGCAGAAAAAATTTTTTTCTCATTATTAACCCAACCCTGCATAAGTTGCTTGCTCTACCACTAGGTAATTATATAAATAAAGGAATCCGGTTTACTTTATGTATGACTTTATGATCGGCTCAGGGAGGCAAAAAATGTCCAAAATTTTAGTAATTGAACATGAACCACTCAGCCGAGATATTTATATAGAATGTTTTAAAGCTCAAGGGTTCGATGTCATTGTTGCAGAAAACGGCATTATTGGTGTTAATAAGGCACAATTCGAGTTACCAGATTTAATCATCAGCGAGATTATAATGCCAGAACTTGATGGTTATGCCGTTCTAAAAGCGCTGCGTGAAAATCCTTCCACAGCAATAATTCCCTTCATTTTTCATACTGCAAAAGCTAGCAAAGATGACATTCGTTTAGGAATGGTTATGGGAGCGGATGATTATCTTATTAAACCTTCTTCTAAAGAAGAATTATTAGGGGCGATCGCCGCTCAATTAAAAAAGAAAGCAGATATGAAAAAATGGTATGCAGCCGGATTGCACTCAATACCAAAATTACCAGAAACTGAGATTAACACACCAAATGTACCTCAAATGATTTTTCCTTCCAACCCCAAGTTAAGAAAAGTCTTCGACTTCATTGAGGCTAATTATCATAAACAGATTACTGCCAAAGATGTGGCTCAGGCTGTTGGTTATTCTTCTACCTACCTTTCTAAATTAGTTAGATGCCAAACTGGACAAACTTTACAAAAATGGATTATTCAATACCGAATGTCAGCAGCAAGTTCTTTACTTGTAAAAACTTCAGAAACAGTAGATCAAATTGCAGTATTAGTAGGCTATCAACATCCAGTGCATTTCTTTCGTCAGTTTCGCCAATATCATAAGACAACTCCTCAAGCTTGGAGAAAAGCACGGTGTGCCCATTTGTAGAAAAGTAATTGTAGGAAGACAAAAATTGTTAGGTTTTCAACTAAATAAAGTCATTGTTTATTACTTTTAAATTTTCTAGGATATATACATAAAGAAACAATGTGTTTCCTAAACATGCGATTACCTCTTAATCATGTAAAATCAAATCGTAAGGCTTTGAGAGATGTGATGAAAAATCTGGGTTAAGCTACTCGACCTTCACAAAAGTGTATTCAAAGCAGCATAAATTACAGTTTATTTAGCTTGGTAAATTGTTTACTATGTTAATCAAAGCAACGGGAAATCAATAAAAGATTATTTATAACTTTAAGTATTCCCCATCTAATGTAGGATGCATATTTAAAAATATGCACCATTGCTTTCTTCTAAATCGTCGTCAAGCTCCTCTTACTTATTCCTTAAAAATATAACTTTTCGGAATTTGATACATCTTCCAATAAACTAATTCTTCTGTGGAGAAAATTATGGAAAATTACAAGTTATTGCAGGCTGCTCAAGGTCAAGAACTTGATCGTCCTCCAGTATGGATGATGCGTCAAGCTGGACGTTACATGAAGGCTTATCGAGATTTACGCCAAAAGTATCCTTCATTTCGCGAACGCTCGGAAAATCCCGAAATTGCAGTAGAGATATCGCTGCAACCTTTTCACGCTTTTAAACCAGATGGTGTGATTATGTTCTCCGATATTTTGACACCGTTACCCGCCATCGGTATTCCTTTTGAGATAATTGAAACTAGAGGGCCAGTATTTGAAGTTCCAATCCGCACTCAATCACAAATTGATGCCCTCACGCCTATAGATCCAGAAACTTCTTTACCATTTATCCGTCAGATTCTGACTACCCTCAGACAAGAGGTTAATAATCAAGCCACAGTTTTGGGATTTGTGGGCGCTCCTTGGACATTAGCTGCTTATGCAATTGAGGGCAAAAGTTCAAAAGACTATGCCATCATCAAAAATATGGCTTATTCCCAACCAAGCATGCTGCATAAATTTTTAGATAAACTTGCTTCGGCGATCGCCCAGTACGCTTGTTACCAAATTGATTGCGGTGCCCAAGTTTTGCAATTATTTGATTCTTGGGCGGGACAACTAACTCCTGAAGATTTTGAAATGTTTTCTCTGCCTTACCTCAAACAGGTGGTGAAACATATTAAAGCAGTACATCCAAACACGCCCCTTATCCTTTATGTCAACCATAGTGGAGGATTACTGGAGTTAATGGCACAATCTGGGGTGGACATTATTAGCGTAGACTGGACTGTTGATATGGCAGTTGCGCGACAACGACTTGGATCTGATATTGGTGTCCAAGGAAATATAGACCCTTGTATCTTATTTGGACCTCAAGATTTGATTCGCGAACGGATTGTTGAAACAGTCCGTAAAGCCGGAAAAACCGGACATATTTTCAATCTCGGTCATGGAGTTTTACAAAAAACTCCCGAAGAAAATGTTGCTTTCTTCTTTGAAACTGTCAAACAACTTAATTACTCATCCATAGATTTTAACTAAGATCGATGACATCTATAATTTCACTTCCTTCTCGAACAATTCGTATTGGTTCTCGGAAAAGCGAACTTGCTTTAGTTCAGACTTACTGGGTACAGCAACAACTCCAGAAGCAGTTTCCTAACATATCCTTTGAAGTTGAAAAACTATCTACCCAAGGGGATAAAATTCTGGATGTAGCATTATCCAAAATTGGCGATAAAGCTCTATTCACCAAAGAACTGGAATTAGCAATGTTAAATCGAGAGATTGACTTTGCCGTTCACTCTCTCAAGGATTTACCTACTCGTTTACCAAAGGGTTTAGTATTAGCAACGGTTACAGAAAGAGAAAATCCTGCTGATGCTGTGGTTTACCATGAAAAGTACAAAAATAGACAACTTCAGACCTTACCACCAGGTGCAGTTATCGGTACATCTTCCTTGCGAAGACTCGCCCAACTGCGGAACCTATTTCCCCACCTAACTTTTAAAGATATTCGGGGAAACTTAAATACCCGTCTGGCAAAACTCGATAATGGCGAATACGATGTATTGATTTTAGCTGTAGCAGGGTTAAAAAGATTGAGAATGGATCGTCGCATTCATCAAGTATTACCGCCAGAAATCTCTCTACATGCTGTCGGACAAGGAGCCTTGGCGATTGAATGTCGAACTGAAGATAGAGAAATACTATCATTACTCCAAACTATCGAACATTTACCTACCCGTACTTGTGTGATGGCAGAACGTGCTTTTCTCAGGGAATTAGAAGGCGGTTGTCAAGTACCTATTGGAGTAAATACTAAATTAAACAAAGATACCCTGATATTAAGTGGGTTTGTAGCTAGCGTGGATGGTAAACGTATGCTCAAAGACACTGTTATTGGAGATTCTAATCAACCAGAAATGGTTGGTTTAGAACTGGCTAATAACTTACGCTTTAGGGGAGCGCAAGAAATTTTGGCAGAAATATACCAGACACACAGGTTGTGAATTATAGCACAGAAGTGCGCCGATATTTAGCCTATTTTTCCCCCTTAATACTCATTTCCTCAATTAATTATATGTTTCCAAATCACCGTCCTCGTCGATTGAGAAACCATCCCCAAATACGTCGGATGGTAAGAGAGACAGTCTTGAATACTAATGACTTAATTTATCCCCTGTTTGCGGTACCCGGTAAAGGAATTGCCGAAGAAGTTTCATCCATGGCTGGAGTTTACCAATTATCCGTAGATAAAATCGTAGAAGAAGCCAAAGATGTTTACCACTTAGGTATTCCTGCCATTATTCTCTTTGGTATTCCAGAAGATAAAGACTTAGAAGCAACAGGTGCATGGCATGATTGCGGTATTGTCCAAAAAGCCGCCGCTGCTGTTAAACAAGCAGTACCAGAATTAATCGTCATCGCCGATACTTGTTTATGTGAATATACCAGTCACGGACACTGCGGATATTTACAAGTAGACGACTTAACTGGGCGTGTTTTAAATGACCCCACATTAGAATTACTGAAAAAAACCGCAATTTCTCAAGCAAAAGCTGGTGTAGATATTATTGCTCCTTCCGGGATGATGGATGGTTTTGTTGGGGCAATTCGGACGGCATTGGATGCAGCTGGTTACCAAGACATACCAATTATGTCCTATGCAGCCAAATATGCTTCCTCTTATTATGGTCCGTTTCGCGATGCCGCAGATTCATCCCCTCAATTTGGCGATCGCCGTACTTATCAAATGGATTCGGCGAATGCTCGGGAAGCAACGCCAGGAAATCGAACTTGATATTGCAGAAGGTGCCGATATGCTGATGGTTAAACCAGCTTTAGCCTACATGGATATTATTTGGCGCGTTAAGCAAGCTTGTAATCTTCCAGTTGCTGCTTATAACGTTTCTGGGGAATATTCTATGATTAAAGCTGCCGCTCTCAACGGCTGGATTGATGAAAAAAGAGTAGTAATGGAAACTCTCACTAGCTTTAAACGCGCTGGGGCTGACATGATTTTGACATATCATGCCAAAGATGCCGCTCGTTGGTTACAGAACTCAGATAATTAGAATATTATCTTTTCTCACTAAAGTTTCCCTTTGTAATTCCTATAAAGTGTAACAAAATTTCAGAACAGCCACTTATGGACAAGAGGAAATCTGTTAGCAACATCGAGAAATTTTAGCTAAGTTTTCTCCCATAGAAATTGAAACAAAAATAAGATAAGATATCATGACAACAGTTTGGACTCCCCAAGTAAAATCTTCTCAATCTTTACCCCCAAAAAATAGCAAGGCTAGAGTTAGCCAATTAATGCAAAATTTGCAGTCGAAAATTTGTCTTAGCTTAGAAGTATTAGATGGTACGGGCAAATTTAACGAAGATAATTGGCAACGTCCCCAAGGAGGTGGAGGGCGATCGCGCATCCTCCGCAATGGTGATGTATTTGAACAAGGAGGAGTCAACTTCTCCGAGGTATGGGGTTCTCATCTCCCACCTTCCATTCTCACCCAACGTCCAGAAGCAGCAGGGCATAAATTTTATGCCACAGGTGTATCTTTGGTGTTGCATCCCGTTAATCCTTATGTACCCACAGTTCACCTCAACTACCGTTACTTTGAAGCGGGCCCGGTTTGGTGGTTCGGTGGTGGTATAGATTTAACACCTTACTATCCCTTTGCAGAGGATGCAGTTCATTTCCATTCCACCCTCAAACAGGCTTGTGATGCCCATCATCCTGATTATTACCGAGTATTTAAGCCCTGGTGTGATGAATATTTTTATCTCAAGCATCGTCAAGAAAATCGTGGAATAGGTGGTATATTCTTTGACTATCAAGATGGTCAGGGACAGCTATATCACGGAAATAATTCCGATTCCCCTGCTGCGGTAGCTAGCAACCAAATAGGTACACCGGTACCCCGCACTTGGGAAGAATTATTTGCCTTTGTGCGTACTTGTGGAGAGGCATTTATAGATGTCTACTTACCGATAGTAGAACGACGCAGGTTCACCGAATATGGCGAACATCAACGCAATTTTCAATTATATCGCAGAGGTAGGTATGTAGAATTTAACCTAGTTTATGACCGTGGTACCCTATTTGGTTTGCAAACCAACGGACGTACAGAGTCTATTTTAATGTCCTTACCACCCCTGGTGCGCTGGGAATATGGTTATCAACCAGAAGCCAATACACCAGAAGCACAACTGTATGAAACCTTTTTAAAACCGCAAGATTGGGTTTCTCTAGCAGTTTCTAGCAAGTAAGAAAGATATTGTTTCTTAATTCAAAATCAACTTCCTTCTTCAGAAGATGTTTGTAAAGTCAAATTGTATACTTTGCTGGCGAGCAATAGGTGCAGCACCTTACGGTGGACTTTGCTTGTGTAGTAGCGCGGAGCCATCAATAGCTCCGCCGACCGGTAATAAAGCGCCGGATACTTTTAAAACATCCTCTCAAATTAGTTAATTTATTCAGAGGTAATTAATCATGGTTCAAATTCTCGAAAACAATACAGAAAAACAGCTAACTATTGGCACTAGAATAGAAAAAGTTCTGTGGGATATGTTTGATAATATTTCCCATGCACTTGAAGATATAGATGGCACTCAATTACAGGAGCAAAGCTGGACGTTAGATGAAAAATATCAATGGATAGAAGGAGAAAGCAGCAACGGCATAACTTATATTGATAAAGCATTGCGAGGCGGAAATGTATTTGAAAAAGTTGGTCTTAACTATGTATCAAAGCAAGGACAATTACCTCCTGGTATGACTTTCCAAGGTGCAGATATTGTCCCGGTTGAATCGGGAGATGAAAAAGCGAACCAAAAAAGTACTTCTTTTTTTGCCACTAGTACTAGCGTTGTCATCAATGCAAATAACCCAATGGTACCGACAGCCCATGTCAACTACCGCTACTTCCAAATAGGTGATGGTACTGAACCTGGTTCCTGGTGGTTTGGTGGAGGAGGTGATTTAACTCCTATTTACTTATTTGAAGAAGATGCCGTTCATTTTCATCAGGTGCATAAAGAAGCTTGTGACAAACACAACTCAGAATACTACCCACGTTTTAAAAAGTGGTGTGATCAATACTTCTATCTTCCTCATCGTAGTGAATGTCGTGGAGTAGGCGGACTCTTTTTTGACAATCTACAAGACGATAATATAGAGACTTTATTTTCGTTTGTCAAAACTTGTTCTGAAGCATTCATTCGGGCCTATATCCCGATTGTAGAAAAACGCAAAGACATGGAATTTACAGAACAAAATAAGTATTGGCAACGTCTCAGACGCGGACGATACGCTGAATTTATTTTACTGCACGATAGAGGAGTACGTTTTGGTTTAGATAGCGGTATTGTCAACACCCAAAGTGTCCTTAACTGTATGCCTGGAGAAGCTTTTTGGAACTATAGCGATGAACCAGTTTCTGATAGTCCAGAAGCGAAACTTGTAGAGGTATTGAGAAATCCACGAGAGTGGGTGTAAAGCTTTCAATCATCTATTTTATAGCGAGCAAAAAATGAGAAAACAAAACGGTGAAATATCTATAGACAAAAATTTGACATTTCCTGTACCACTTAATACGTCAATATCTAGGTACAACTCAATTAAATTTACTAATTCAATAATTGCATTTATCGGATTAGTTCCGAAAAAATGCTTGAGTTACCTAGATCTTAAACCACAGCAGGAAATTGGCATAGTATTGTTTTGCATTTTGCTTATCAGATACATGGCGCTGTTAATCATCATTTTGTACTTTGGGAGGTTGATAAATTTAATTTAAAATATTTATTTCCGTCATCAAGATAGTTATTACCTCAAAGTCGGTAATGCAGTATTTACTAGCCAATATTGCAGACAGATAGAAGTAATATTGGCTTTACCAAAAAAAACACACAAAGTCTTTGATTGTCTTTCAATAAATAGTAAAAAAGGAGGATTCAAAATGGATAATATTATCGGGATTGGTGACATCAACATGAGCGATGTGATGAAAATGGATTCATCCAAAGCTGTAAATATGTTCAGAAATAGATTTGCAGCTTATAAAAAGCTTGCTTCGGAAATCGGGGAAGATGCAGCTTTTGAAAAAATGATGTTAAACTACCCGGCTCAACAAAAAGCTTTTATGGGTGCTTTCATTGATAAGACCACTTTAGCAAAAGGTTTTACTCATGCAAAGCCTATCTTTCGGATTATGGGCTTTAATATGGAAGTCCTCGATATCTCCCAACCAGGAACAGATGCTGTACTAGAAGTGCAAAAAGTTTGTCCCGTTCTTTCCCTCGCAAAAGAATATGGTCTTGAAAGTCCTTGTCGTGTCATATGTGAAATGGAACAAGAAGCTACTAGAAAAGCTTTTCCTGGAATGAAAGCTAAGATTCTCAGCAGACAAGCAGATGGTGACTGCGTTTGTATGTTTAAATATGAAAGACCAGCTAAAGAAACAACAATAGAACCTCAAAATAAACAAAGTGTTTTTGGTCATATTGTAGATTTGATTCGTTTAACTCCTAAAATATTCCAGATTGGCATTAATCTTCTCAAAAATCGTTTCTTGAACAGCTAATTTGATCTATGAATACTATCATCAAAGACCTCAAATATTTAATCGCGGGTGAAGTTTGTCATACACCTGAAATCTTAACTGAATTTTCTCAAGATTTTGGTGGTATTTTGCAAAAGCATCCCCAAGTGATTGTCCGTCCTCAAAACGTAAATGATGTTGTCCAAACTATTAAATATGCTCGCGATCAAGGAGTAATAATTTCTCCACGAGCAGCAGGACATTCTTTAAGCGGACAATCTTTAAACCAAGATGGAATTGTGTTGGACATGAGAAGTCTCAATAAAATTCAAAAAATCGACAAAAATCATCTCTGGTTTGAAACTGAGCCAGGTGCTTCTTGGGGTGAAGTAGTTAATGCTTGCCTACCACATGGTTTAGTTGCTCCAGTCTTAACTAATTATTTTGGTGTCAGCGTAGGAGGAACCCATAGTGCAGGTGGCTTGGGTGGTGCATCTTTTCTTTACGGAAGTCAAGCTGATAATTGTCTGGGTATTGAAGTTGTCACAGCAGAGGGTGAAATTGTTTGGTGTAGCCCAGAAGAAAATAGCGAACTTTTCCATCACGTACTTTGTGGCTACGGTCAGTTTGGAACTATCACCAAAGTGCAGCATAAACTGAGAAAATCTCCTTTGTTTACCCGTACCTACGTGTTATTTTACGACGGACTCGAAGCTCTTTTACACGACAAACAGATTTTAGTATCCGAACAACGGGTTGATCATCTAATTTCTTTCCCAGTTCCTTCTTTATGTGGAATATCTCGTGATACAGGTACAGTTAAACCTTTAATCCAATGGTTTTATGCTTTACAGATTTCTATAGAAACAAATGACTGTGAAAATATTGACGATAGAGAAATTCTTTCTGGATTAAATTTTTATCGTCAAATACATACAGAAAATTTGAAATTTGAAGAGTTTATTCAACCAGTAATTCCAGTAAATAATTCTCGCGAGTTAGTTAACCCTTGGATAGATATCCTTCTTCCTGCATCTAAAGCTAAGGATTACATTGAAAATGTATTCAAGGAGTTACCTTCTTTTCTCGATGTAACCAAAACTCCAATGGGCTGTTTTTGTTTGGTAAAAAATCAGCATAAAATGCCAATGTTTTCTTTGCCAGATGAAGAATTAATTATCGGTTTTGGAATTTATCCTACTTTGCCTAAATCACAATTCCAACCTGTTGTAAGGGAATTACAAAAACTCAGTGATTTGAGTTTAGAAATCGGTGGTAAAAGATATCTCACTGGTTTAATAGAATTTGAGGAACGGCAATGGCAAATGCAATTTGGAGATTACTGGGGTACAGTTAATCAGATGAAGCATAAATATGACCCCAAAGGCATATTTAACCCCGATTTATTTCAAGTTAAAAAGCTGGCAAAAATCAATTTTAAAAGTACTTATCAGCAATCTGATAGTATAAATTCTCAAGATTTATTGCCATCATCTCATCTTAGACTCACTCCTGGATTAAAAAATGCGTTGGCATTGCTTTTAATTCTATTTATAACAGTGTTTTGGGGATTTTTGATGGTTAATAATTTTGAGTTTATAAAGATCATGGTGAAATCCTGAAACAATTGAAAAATCTTTGCATCAAAATCACCATTTATAGAGTGCTTAAATCCTAAAGTGATTGAAATTTATTAAGTTTGAGTAATCATAAGGAGACTTTTATGAATATTGTAGTAGTAGGTCTTAGTCATAAAACAGCATCGGTAGAAATTCGTGAAAAGCTGAGTATTTCAGAAACCCAGATAGAAAGTGCATACGCACATTTGACAGAGCTACCTCAAATTCAAGAAACTGCCATTATCAGCACTTGCAATCGGCTAGAAATTTATGCAGTTGTAAAACAAGCCGAACAAGGAGTAAAAGAAATTAACCAATTTTTATCAGAAATTGGTCAAATAAGCCTCTCTCAATTACAACAACATAGCTGCGTCTTAGTTGATCAAGATGCAGTGTGGCATCTGATGCGGGTTGCTGCTGGTTTAGAAAGCTTAGTAATGGGAGAAGGGCAAATTTTATGCCAAGTCAAAAAAGCCCATAGACTAGCACAAACATACAAAGGTTTTAAAAAGATATTAGATCGCTTATTCAAACAGGCAATTACAGCTGGTAAGCGAATCCGCAATCAAACTAACATTGGTACTGGTGCGGTTTCAATTAGTTCCGCAGCAGTAGAATTAGCTAAAATGAAAGCCCAGGATTTTACAGATTGCAATATTGCCGTGATTGGTGCTGGGAAAATGTCCCGTTTATTAATACAGCATTTATTAGCAAAAAATGCCCTACAAATCTCGATTGTCAATCGTTCCTATTCTGGTGCAGAGGAATTAGCAAGTAAATTTCCAGATCACAAATTCCAACTGTATACTTTATCAGAGATGATGAGTGCGATCGCGAAATCTGACATTGTATTTACCAGCACATCTGCGCCAGAACCGATATTAAATCGATTTAAATTAGAACAGGCATTACCAAAAAATCATCCTTTAATGATATTTGATATTTCTGTTCCTCGCAATGTTAATGCCGATGTCAATGAATTAGAAAATATTGCTGTTTATAATGTAGACGATTTGCAAGCAGTAGTAGCGCAAAATCAAGAAACTCGCCGCCAGATGGCTAATCTTGCAGAAGTATTACTCAAAGAAGAATTACAAACTTTTATACTATGGTGGAAATCACTCCAAACAGTACCCACAATTAGTTCCCTAAGAAATAAGGTTGAGAGTATTCGCCAGCAAGAAGTGAAAAAAGCTTTATCGCGCTTAGGTGATGAATTCTCAGAAAATCACGGGCAACTACTCGAATCCTTAACAAAAGGAATTATCAATAAAATCTTTCATGAGCCAACAGTAAAAATGCGTACACAAGAGGACTCAGAAGTTCTACAAATGACATTAAGTGCTGTACGTATGTTGTTTAACTTAGACTCTGGAGAGTCAACCAAAGCGCCAACTTGTGAATTCTAAGGCGAAAACTAACGTTTTAAATTTCCTTGCGGTAAGCCGCCACCTTCCCTTAACTAAACCTGAAGATAAAAGCGAGAACTTTTCTCTACCAGAGAAGGGGAGAAAATTGAAAATTCAATTGATTGTTTTGATAAATTAACAATAGGAGATATTATGTCTACTCTACTAATAACTATGCCAGCAGTTGCTAGTCACACCTTTCCTATGCTTTCAGTAGCTGAAGCTTTAGTTAAAGCAGGTCATCGAGTTTTAGTGCATACCGGAGAGCGCGATTATACTAAGGTGCAGGCGGCTGGTGCTGAACTAGTCCCAATGTCCCAAGAGTGCAACATTTTATTTCGAGTAGAAAATTCTTCCGTTAGGCTACCTTTATGGATTCCTAACTTTGCTCGTGGATTTTGGCGCTTTCGCAGTGAAATGCTGACTATGGTTCCAGATATGGTTGCGGAACTAGAAATCATCCTTAGACGAGAGCAAGTAGACTGTATAATCGGCGACTATCTTGGTTTCGGTGCCTCCTATGCAGCAGAAAGACTTGGCATTCCCTATGTGACAGTTTCTATGTCCTGGGCAACAACACTTAATGCTGATGCTCTTCCTGTAGCCTTCCCCATACCCCTACCAAATAGAATCGTCCATGCTCTATTCGATTTGATTTTCCCTTTGGGTCGTACTCGCAAACAGGTAGGTCTTCCTCCACGCCCAAAAAATGCACCAGCGGAATTTTGTTCTGTGGTAGTTTCTAAGTTGCTAAATATAGTTTTAATCGATCGGGACTTTCTAGCCTCTCAAAACCTCCAAGAAAACCAAGTGTTCGTTGGCCCAACTACTTTTCAAATGCCTCGCACAACAGACGAGCAACCCTTGGGAGTAAACTTAGAACCTGGAACCGTGCTGCTCAGCACCACCACAGCAGCAAATATGTGCGGCGATCTATACCGTCGCCTACTAAAAGCAATTGCACAGATGAGAATTCCCTTGTTGGCAACCATTGCAAATGACACCGATATACCATCAGGACTTGGGGACAACGTGCGTGTGGAAAGATTTGTACCTCATGACGAAGTTGTACCTTATGTCAAGGCAATAGTGACACACGGTGGTGCTGGAATGGTGGGACGGGCTTTTCGGTCTGGTATTCCGATGCTAATTATCCCTCACAACGGAGACCAAATCCCCACTGCTATCCAAGCAGCTAAACTGGGTTTAGCATATTATTTACCTGAAAAGAAAGCTACTGCTAAAGCAATTCAATCCAAACTCAAAGCTTTGTTAAAAGACGATAAATTGCACGCCCGGTTAAAAATGTTATCTGAAAAACTGAGTTCCATGGACTCTCCACTACTGGCTGTGAAAGCAATTGAAGATGTACTACAGGATTCCCAAATAAAGCAGGAAGAGATAAAAACAACCGATAAAATCGCCTCAATTTACTAAGAACAGAGGTGCAAATAAATATTTATTCTGCCACCTGCGTTCTCAGTTCTAAGTAAGAGGCAGAGGGAATGAAAAGAACTACTATCTTCTTTAATTTCATCCAAATACTTGTCAAACGGAAATGATTTCAAGACTTAACACTTTGTTTTTCTTGTTTTAATAAATTGGCAGGATTCTAACACTTGAAATCATTATTTTCTCTCAAAAGAAAGCGTAAGTCTTATTTTTTTCATATCAACAACCACAAATATACAATGAAGTTACCCGATCGTCCTCATACACCATTTTTTCTACAAATATACCAATGGGCTACCCGCCCAACAAATTTTTTGGATAGCTGTACTCAAACCTACGGGGATATCTTTATGACCGAATGGCCTGGTTCTGATTCGATTGTATTTGTGAGTAATCCCAAAGCTATTGAGAAAATTTTGACCGCTCCTCCCGATACATTTAATATTGGTCAAACTTACGAAATGTTACGCCCCTTAGTGGGCAAGCAATCTTTGATGATAATGGATGGTAAACCTCATCAGCGTCAGCGTTCATTGGTTATGCCCCCCTTGCACGGCGAAAGCATGCGCTCATACGGTAATATTATTTGTGAATTTACGGAGCAAATGATTCAGCAGTGGAAGATTGGAGAGAAGATTAAACTGGGTTCCTGCGCCAATAAAATTTCTATGAACACAATGTTGCAAGTTGTTTTTGGTTCAGAGGAAACTGAGCAGTTAGTACAACTGCGGCAAAAATTCATACAGATGTTTGATTTAATTAGCTCCCCAATTCTTTCTTTACATCTTTTTATGCAACCTCTACAAAAAGATTTGGGAAATTGGAGTCCATGGGGGCGCTTCCTCCGTTTACGCAATCAAGTAGACAAGCTGATTTATGCCGAAATTGCACATCGTCGTCAACAACCTAAATTAGAACCCACAGATGTTCTTTCCTTGCTAATGGCAGCTCGCGATCAACAAGGGAGAGCCATGAACGATGAAGAACTACGTGATGAAATAATGACGGTGCTAAGTGGTAAAGGAACTTCAGCCTCAGCTATATTATTTGCCTTGTATTCTGTTTATAAACATCCAGAAGTACTACAGAATTTAAGAGACGAATTGAACAGCATCAGCAATCTAAAAGACACCAATGCTATCGCCAAACTTCCTTATCTCACGGCAATTTCTCAAGAGACAATGCGCTTGTATCCTTTAACTTTAGTAGCCATGCGTTTAACTACAAAACCATTTGAGATAATGGGTTATAAATTGCCTGTAGGTACACAAATTTTTCCCAATATCTATTCCACTCATCACCGTGAGGATTTATTTCCAAATCCTAAACAATTTAAGCCAGAACGTTTCTTGGAAAGACGTTATTCTCCCTATGAATATTTACCTTTTGGAGGTGGTCATCGACGCTGTATTGGTTATGCCTTTGCTCCATTTCAGATGAAGTTAGTATTAGCAACAATTGTGTTACATTGTCAATTGGAATTGATAGATGATGCTCCGATTAATCTTGTACGTCATGCTGCCGGAGTCGCACCAGAAAAAGAAGTCTATATGAAGGTGAACAAATTGTGATGGGGAGCACGTGAAAAAGTCAAGTGCTGAAATCTGGAACGGAAACCTAACGAATTGAGGGAGTGAGGGAGAAATTTTTAGCCGAAAATAAATAGAAGGAATGGGAGTAAATATAAAACCGAATTCACCGGCATCGCGTTGCTTCCAATGGCACATTTCTTCTCAAACTCTCAGAACTAATTGATTTGCTCTTCTCCTTTATAAATCAATCTTTACAAACATTAACGCCGAATTTAAACATATGATAAAAAAAAATAAATTAACACTTTTAACAACACAAAAAAACCTACTACCTAAACAGTTATTATTCTTGCCTGAGACGCGTACTACGATTGTACTTAGCATTCTCTCAATTCTCATGATGGGAGTCAGTTTTTTATTTTTAAATCGCTTCGTGGCAGTAACAAATAAAGCCACGATAGTGACAAATCCAGAACCCATTATCCCCACAATCAATGCTTTAGGAAGACTGGAACCCCGTGGTGAAGTAATTCAAATATCGGCTCCTTCAAGTTTTGGGCAAGGTAGTTTAGTTTCCGAAGTTTTGGTTAAAGAAGGGGAGAAAATCAAAGCCGGACAACTTATTGCGATCTTAGAAGAACGCAATCAAATACAAGCCAGTTTAAATGAAGCGAAACAACAGGTGGAAGTTGCAAAATCTCGTCTTGCTCAAGTACAAGCAGGTGCTCAACAAGGAGAAATTACAGCTCGTCAAGCTAGGATTAATCTTTTGCAAGCGGAGTTAGACGGAGAAAGTAAAACCCAACAAGCACAGATAGCCCGTTTACAAGCCCAGTTACGAGGAGAAATTTCTACACAGCAAGCGACAATTAAGCGCTTAGAAGCTGAACTACAAGGTCAAAAAAGAATTTTACAAGCAACCGTAGCTCGTAATGCAGCCGAAAAAAGCAATGCTCAAAGAGAAGTGCAAAGGTTTGAGGCTTTATTTAAACAAGGAGCCATTTCTAGCCAGGAAGTAGAAAGTAAACGTTTGACAGCAGAAACATCAAATCAGCAATTTGTAGAAAGCCAAACTACTTTAACCAAGACTATTATTACTCTAGAACAACAAATAAATGAAGCTAGAGCCAACCGGGGAAAAACCATTGCGACTTTACAAGAACAAATAAACGAAGTTAAAGCCAGACGACAAAAAACTATTGCGACTTTGCAACAGCAAATAAACGAAGCTAAAGGACAACTTCATCAAACATTAGAAGTACGCCCCACTGATGTGGCAAATGCACGAGCAGAGGTAAATAGTGCTTTAGCTGTTGTAAAGCGCATTCAAACAGAATTAGATTCAGCCTATATTCGCGCTCCCAAAGCTGGTCAAATTTTCAAAGTAAATACTAAACCGGGGGAAACAACCGGGAATGACGGCATTGTAGAAATGGCTCAAACTGACCAAATGTATGCCATTGCAGAAATTTATGAGAGTGACATTGGCAAAATTAAACCCGGTCAAACTGCCCTGGTTACTAGTCCGAATAAAGCTTTTAATGATAGTTTACAAGGAACGGTAGAAAGTATTGCTTGGCAAGTTGCGAAAAAAGATATTCTCGATAGCGATCCTACCTCTGCCACAGATGCCAGAGTTATTGAAGTCAAAATTCGTTTAGATAAAACTGCAAGTCAAAAAGTTGCTAATCTAACCAATCTACAAGTTAATGTAGAAATTAAAACTATATGATTAAATTTAAACGCAAAATTCCTTTAGCATGGCGACAATTAGTGCGGACAAAAGGACGCTTTTTTGTAGCACTTTCAGGTATTGCCTTTGCCGATATATTGATGTTAATGCAGATGGGATTTCAATCCGCTTTATTTGATAGTACTACCCGTTTACAAAGCTTTTTAAATACAGACATTGTTTTAATTAGCCCCCAGACTCAAAATATCGGTAATACCAATAGTTTTCCCCGACAGCGTTTATTCCAAGCTCGAAATTTACCAGAAGTAGAATCAGCTTCTCCATTGTATGTTAGCTTAGGAGTCTGGAAAAACACTCAAACTCAACTCAGTTCAACAATTTTGGTACTTGGTTTTAATCCCAGTTCCTCAGCATTCAAATTACCAGGAGTTAATCAAAATTTAGATGCTATTAAGTATCCAAATACATTAATATTCGACCAAAATTCTGGAGGTAAATACCAAGAAATTATATCTCAAATTGCCCAAGGCCAACCGATAACTACGGAATTACAAGGACGTAGGGTAACTGTTACTGGTTTGTACAGTGTTGGATCTTCATTTGCCGCTGAGGGTAGCGTAATTACCAGCGACCAAAACTTCCTAAGAATTTTTCCCGAAAAACAAGCCAGCCAGGTAAATGTTGGCTTAATTACTCTTAAACCCGGTAACAATCCGAAAACAGTCGCAACTAAATTACGCTCTTATTTACAAGATGATGTAAAAGTCTTGACTATTGAGGAATTTATCGATTTTGAAAAAAAATTCTGGCAAGACAATACTACTATTGGTTTTATTTTCACTTTTGGTGTGGTAATCGGCTTTGTTGTTGGTGTAATTATTGTCTATCAAATTTTATATAGTGATGTTACAGACCACTTACCCGAATATGCCACACTTAAGGCAATGGGTTATAGCAATTTCTATTTATTAAAAGTTGTGTTTCAAGAAGCTATAATTTTAGCAGTCCTCGGCTATTTACCTGGTTTTTTCGCTTCTAGTATATTTTACGGATTCATTCGTAGGGGCACAAAATTACCATTATTTATGACTGCGGACAAAGGAATCATGGTTTTAATTATAACAATACTAATGTGTGTAATTTCTGGAGCGCTCGCAACTCAAAAATTACGTTCGGCAGACCCCGCAGATATTTTTTAGATTGGCATTAATGGTTGATAAGAATAAAATGCAAAGTTTAAATATTTCTGAATCATTTTCATCCCAAATAGAAGCTAAAAAACCTGCCATCCAAATCTGTAATCTTAATCATTATTTTGGCAAAGGAAATCTACGCAATCAGGTTTTATTCAATATAAATTTAACAATTAACCCAGGTGAAATTATCATTATGACAGGACCATCTGGTTCAGGGAAAACTACTTTATTAACTTTAATTGGTGGATTGCGTTCTGCCCAAGAAGGTAGCTTGCAAATCCTAGGACAAGAACTTTGCGGTGCTTCTGAGGGTAATTTACTGCAAGTACGGCAACAAATGGGTTATATTTTCCAAGCTCATAACTTACTTGAGAGTTTAACAGCACAAGAAAATGTGCAAATGTCTTTGGAGTTGCACGAACAAATGTCCCACCAAAAAAGACAAATTGCTTCAGCACAGATATTAGAAGCCCTAGGGCTAGGACATCGTCTCAACTACTACCCGGATAATTTATCAGGAGGACAAAAACAACGGGTGGCGATCGCTCGCGCATTGGTTGCTACTCCCAAGATTATTTTAGCTGACGAACCAACAGCAGCACTGGATAAAAAATCGGGTCGAGATGTGGTAGAAATTATGCAACGTTTAGCAAAAGAACAAGGATGCACTATCTTGCTGGTGACTCACGACAATCGTATTTTAGATATTGCCGATGGCATTGTTGAGATGGAAGATGGTCGTTTGCTTTCACAGTAAGTGTCTTAGATGCCAAATTAAATTACAACTTTCTTGTGAATTGGGTATGCAATTTATAAGCATTCTCCTGCCATTTTTCCAATTTTCATCCTCTAAATGTATAAATGAATGGCACGCTTGTTAAGCTCAAAATCTTGTCTAGTAAGGATTATATAATCCCGACCATCCCGTAGAAGCAAAATTTTCCACCTACTGTTTCCCCCCTTTAATAACTAACTAAATTATGCTGCAAAAACATCGATCAAAACCCTTAGTAACAGACCAACCAATGTTAAGTCGAAAAGCATTAACATTTATCTTCATTACCGTTTGTTTGAATTTATTGGGTGTAGGAATCCTAATTCCAGTGATTCCATTTTTCGTTGGGCAGTTCAACCAAAATGCCATCTTTGTCGGACTATTGGCTTTGTCCTATTCTGCTGCACAGTTCATTGCCAGTCCAGCACTGGGTATCCTATCCGATCGCTATGGACGGCGACCTGTTTTACTCATTTGTGTTATTGGTACAGGCTTAGGAGATTTCTTATTTGGGTTTGCCAACAGTCTCTGGTTACTCTTTGCCGCTCGACTATTTGATGGCTTCACTGGAGGGAATATCTCAATTGCTCAAGCCTATATTGCGGATATTAGCTCCCCCAAAGACCGAGCCAAGAATTTTGGACTAATTGGTGCTGCCTTCGGATTGGGATTTATTATAGGTCCAGCATTAGGTGGCTGGCTTAGTCAAATCAGCTTGCAAACCCCTGCATTTGTGTCGGGAGTTATGTCGCTGCTCAATGCGGGCTTTGGATTCTTCGTTTTACCAGAGTCGCTCCCACCAGAACGACGGCAACGAAAACCAATCAGCTTGAAGAAACTAAATCCCTTAAAGCAGGTTGGGGATGCACTCCGTCGTCCAACCCTGCGTCGATTTCTTCTAGTAAACTTTGCTCAAAATTTTGCCTTCAGTGCACTCACCACAAATTTTGCGCTTTTTACCTTTGTTCGCTTTGGCTTAGGACCACAGCAAAACGGAGTAATTTTTGCCTGCATTGGTGTAGTTTCTGGCTTGATGCAGGGAGTAATTACTGGTTTGCTAGTAAAGCGATTCAGCGAGCAACGGTTGATCTTAGTTGGTCTGGGATTGATGACGCTGGGGTATGTAGGTCTTGCTTTGGCTCCAGAAGCTTGGACGCTTTACCCAGTGATAACTCTAATAGCTGTTGGAGTCGGTATTATTATGCCGACATTGACTAGTATTATCTCGAAACAAGTTTCCCCGCAACAGCAAGGCTCTATACTAGGAGCAACCCAATCACTCAGTAATGTAGCACTCATAGTTGGTCCAGTTTGGGCAGGTTTTACCTTCGACTACTTTGGGGCAAATGCTCCCTACTGGACTGGAGCGGTTTGGCTAGTTATTGCCGCAGTCCTTGCTGCTTTCTAAATAACCCCTCTTTTCTTGTAAGGAGTTTTTTTTCAACATTTGTCAGCAATTTTGTGTTTTTTACAGGTAATCATCAATTAGAACCGTAGCCGATCGCCATCCACAAACAGCAGAATTCCCTTGTATGGCATAAGCGTAAAAGTTTTATCTAATGTTGCTTTAAATTATTAGCAGCTAATAAAGTTATTTCCTTGATGGCTGGTAAATCAAGCTGCATAGTCTCGCTTTCACATCCCAACCACAAAAGATACTCGATATTTCCAGCAGGACCAGTAATAGGCGACCAAGTCAAACCTTTATAATACCATCCTAACTCGATCGCGGTTTGCAAAACCTGAAAAATCGCATTAGCTTGGTCATTCGGGTTACGTACAACCCCTTTCTTCCCAACTAGGTTTTTCCCAACCTCAAACTGTGGCTTCACCAGTAACAAAGCTTCGCGAGGAGGTTGCAGAAGTCGCCACAGTGCAGGCAAAATCTTAGTTAAAGAAATAAACGACACATCTACTACAGCCAAATCGGGAAAAACATTTTCATAAACCTCTCCTGTCTTAGATAGGGGAGGTAAATTTGTTTCTTTTTCCCCATCTCTGCCTCTCTCCCTCTCAGCCTCTTTCCCTCTCCTCTTCTCTCCATACAAATCTTCCGGGGTTAAATACCGTAAATTAGTACGCTCCCGTAAAACCACTCGTGGATCATTTCGCAAACGCCAATCAACTTGCCCGTAACCAACATCAATACCGTAAACTAACTTGGCCCCCGCCTGTAACAAACAATCAGTAAACCCACCTGTAGAAATTCCGCCATCGAGACAAACACGTTTTTCCACAGGAATATTAAAATTATCCAAAGCCTTAGCTAACTTTTCGCCACCACGAGAAACAAAACGCGACTTCTGCTTAACCCTAATTTGGGCCGCTACATCAACATCCGTTCCCGCCTTATCCACAAGGGTATCGTTAACCAACACCTCACCAGCCTGAATTAAACGCTGTGCTTGCTGACGAGAGTTGCACAAACCTTTTTCTACCAATAGAATATCAAGTCTTTGTTTCATTGATAATTGGGCCGAAAGGGCATTGGGCCGAAAGGGCATTGGGCATTGGATAAATATGAATTATAACTTTAAGTTTTGAGTTTAAAGTTATAATTCAAAACTCCTAACTTCCCCATGCCCCATTCCCCATGCCCTATTCCCATGTTAATTAAATATCGGTCTCGCTCAACTCTTTGCTCATATAGTCAAAGGGTTCGTCAACAAAACTGGTATCGGAAATACCAGCAGATTCAACTTGCTCTTTAACCATGTCTTTCATGATTTGAATACCGGCGACAGTAGGAGCAATGGGTACCCCTAAAGAATTATAAGTTTCGCGCAAACCTTGCAATACACGCTCGTCCAATACATCCATACTACCAGCAACTAAAGCATAAGTAGCGTAACGCAAATAGTAATCCATGTCCCGCAGACAAGCTGCATAACGACGAGTTGTATAAGCGTTTCCACCGGGACGAATCAACTCGGGGAGTTCTTCAAATAACTTAATAGCGGCTCCCTTGACAAGTGCTGCTGCATTGGCATTAATCGCCGCAGCCGCTTGTATTCTTGCGGTACCGCTTTCAAAATAAGATTTAAGCGAATCTACTGCATTTCTATCAAAATACCGTCCGGTAACGTCATAATTCTTAATTAAATTTGTTACGGCATCTTGCATTTTTATTATCTCCCAATCATTCCTAAGTAAGATTTGATATTAATTTGGCCCAAGGTACACCAAAAAACGAATTTTGTGTTAACCTAGCCAAGATTTGGCACAAAAGCAATCCATACTACTTAAGGATTCTATGCCAAAGTTGACCCTCATAAGATGAACTTTTATTTTTGTGTAGATGATTTAGTAAAAGGTTAACATTACCTTTAGAAGTGATTTTCTGTAACAAATGATACATTTTTACAGATAGCCTATATTTAGGATATTCCATGGTGTGTCAACAAGTGGTTCTAGCTTCTGAGGGTCAACAGTTTTTTGAATTTTTCCGTTTTCATCCATTGCGTATCGGCAGATAAGGAGTAACCATGACAACCCCAAAAGAAGTCTTGAAAATGATTCAAGACCAAAAAATTCAGATGATCGATCTGAAATTCATCGATATGCCAGGGATTTGGCAGCATTTAACAATGTTCCAAGACCAAATCGATGAAAGTTCCTTTACAGATGGTGTACCATTCGACGGTTCCAGCATTAGGGGTTGGAAAGCCATTAACGAGTCAGATATGGCAATGGTATTAGATCCAGATACTGCCTGGATCGACCCTTTCATGGAAGAACCTACCCTCAGCATTATATGTAGTATTAAAGAACCCCGTACAGGTGAATGGTATAACCGCTGTCCTCGGGTAATTGCCCAGAAAGCGATTGATTATTTAAATTCACTTGGTGTTGGTGATACAGCATTTTTTGGTCCAGAAGCTGAATTCTTCATTTTCGACGATGTTCGCTTTGACCAAACCCAGAACGCAGGTTATTACTACGTAGATTCCGTAGAAGGCCGTTGGAATTCCGGTAAAGAAGAAGGCCCCAACCTCGGTTATAAGCCAGATTATAAAGGAGGTTACTTCCCAGTTTCTCCAACTGATACCTCCCAAGATATGCGGACGGAAATGCTGCTGACAATGAAAAAATGCGGCGTTCCCATTGAGAAACATCACCACGAAGTTGCGACCGGTGGTCAGTGCGAATTGGGCTTCCGTTTTGGTAAGCTAATCGAAGCTGCTGATTGGTTGATGGCTTACAAGTACGTTATTAAGAACGTAGCTAAGAAATACGGTAAATCAGTTACCTTCATGCCCAAGCCCGTATTCCAAGATAACGGCTCCGGTATGCACACCCACCAATCCATCTGGAAAGACGGCCAGCCTTTATTTGCAGGTGATAAATACGCCGGTTTCAGTGAAATGGGACTTCACTACATTGGTGGAATCCTTAAGCACGCTCCAGCACTGTTAGCGTTTACCAACCCCAGCACCAACTCTTACAAGCGTTTGGTACCCGGTTACGAAGCACCAGTTAACTTGGCTTACTCCCAAGGAAACCGTTCCGCTTCCGTGCGTATTCCTCTTTCTGGCGACAACCCCAAAGCCAAGCGTTTGGAATTCCGCTGTCCGGATGCGACTTGTAACCCCTATCTAGCCTTCGCTGCAATGCTTTGTGCTGGTTTAGATGGTATTAAAAATAAAATTGACCCCGGCGCACCTTTAGATAAGAACATCTACGAGCTTTCTCCAGAAGAATTAGCCGAAGTTCCTTCTACACCTGGTTCTTTGGATTTGGCATTAGAAGCTCTTGAGAAAGACCATGATTTCTTAACAGAAGGTGGTGTATTTACCGAAGACTTCATTGAGAACTGGATTTCCTACAAGTTAGACACTGAAGTTAACCCCTTGCGTTTGCGTCCTCATCCCTACGAATTTTCTCTTTATTACGACTGTTAATCTCAGTTGATTTTGTAGAGCAGTTCAGTGAATCCACGCTATTTTTACCATTAGCTAAGCCACCCATCGAGAGGTGGCTTTTTTTGGTGTTTTTTAGGGAAGAGAAGGGACATGGGGAGAATTCGGCCATTCGGCCATTCGGCCATTCGGCCATTCGGCCATTCGGCCATTCAATTAGCTCATTGTCACATTGCTGCGATCGTAACTTTTCCAAGCACTGGGATTAATTTTTCCTTGAATTGGATTCCAGTAATGAGATATTTCTCCGGGAAGACCAAGTTCTTCTCCAGTACGTCCGAGCATTGACTGTTGACGATTTTTAATTGCTTGATAATGACGTTGCATCAAAGCCCGCGCTTTTTCTTGAGTAGTCATCACTTTTGCGCTCCTTATCTTTATCTTTAATTAATATGTAGTAAGCTTATTGCTTATTAATACAATTATATTAAAAAATCTGTAACAATCACTACCATTCATCTTAAAAAAATCTTAAAAATAATGTAAAGATATATAACAAATAAATTCGCAGTATTTCCCCAGAAAAATGCGCTCAATTCAGCCCACAGAGCTGGGTTTAGCAAGTGTATTTCCAGCCTCAGAGCGATTTAGTTGATCGGAAAATTTCAATTAGTACAAAAAGACTATAAAATAGCGATAGCCTGAAGAGTGATGTTTAGCATATTGCAATCTGCCGCTTGTGTAAGTTTCGACGTAAAATAAGTGGCAAACATAGCACAAATTATAGTACCAATGCCAGACACTTTAACAAAATTTACTTACCAAACCTTTCAACAGAGTAAAAGTATTTTTGGTTTAGCTCATAAAACTCTCAGCACAGAGTTGATGAAAATTTTTTCCCCAGTAGAAAATAAAACAACACCGCTTCCACCAGAGTTAATTGTTAAACTCCAAGAGTTTTTAAATAATTTATTAGAAACTGACTGGGAAGATGCAGAGAAAGGAGTTTATCCTAAAAGTCTACTATTTGATAATCCTTGGCAAGATTTTTTTATTTATTACCCACAATTATGTATGGATTTTGCTCAAACGTGGGAGCGAGCCAAATATAAAAAACATCAAGATTTTTCTGCAGATGTAGATACTAAAAATTATCCGAAATATTATGTGCGGAATTATCATTATCAAACTGATGGTTATTTGAGTGAATTTTCAGCGAACTTGTACGATTTACAGGTGGAAATTCTCTTTAATGGTTGTGCTGATGCAATGCGTCGCAGAATTTTAGCTCCATTAAAGGAAGGTTTAAAAGTATTTGAAACAGTACCAGCAACTCAACAACGTGTTTTAGATATAGCTTGTGGTACCGGTCGCACTTTAAAAATGATTCGAGCAACCTTACCCCAAGCATCGTTGTTTGGTACGGACTTATCACCAACTTATTTACGCAAAGCAAATCAACTACTGTCGGAAATTCCTGGAGAATTACCGCAATTATTGCAAGCAAATGCTGAAGAGTTACCTTATTTGGATGACTATTTTCATGCTACAACTTGCGTTTTTTTATTTCATGAATTACCAGCAACAGTACGTCAGCGGATAATGAATGAAGCGTTTCGAGTCACAAAACCAGGTGGAATTTTTATCATTTGTGATTCAATTCAATTGAGCGATTTACCTGAATTTGAACCGATGTTGGATAACTTCCATGAAACTTACCACGAACCTTATTATAGAAATTACATCACTGATAACTTAGTGGAGCGCTTAGAAACTGCTGGTTTTGAAAATATTGAAATCCAGGTTCACCACGTGAGCAAATATTTAATTGCTCGCAAACCTTCAGCATAGTTTTTGTTGAATAATTAATATATAGACGTAGTAATGCTACGTCTCCAAAATTTTTGGTACAAAAAAATAATTTACTTTCTAAGTAAGCTGCTACGCATTTAAGTTGTATATTTAGAAATATTATTTAAAAGCTAAAATTCTTACCCCTTTTGCAAGACAGCAAGACGGCAAGACGGCCTTGCTGTTGTGCATTTTTAATGCACAACAGCTTATCTAACCCCCGCAACTAAAATGTCCGAAAGTTGCTATGCCTATAGTTTAGTTTTTTTGGCGGGGGGAAGCTTCGCGCACCATCCCTTGTGCCAGTTGCGGGCCGTCCTGTATCTTAACTTCTCAGGGTTACTCTAATGTCAAGTATAAATTAAAACTTAATGAAAAATTCAAATTAGATGGCTGTTGTGAAATTCAAGAATAATCTAAATACATTTTCTCTAAATAGAAGGAGCAGAGCATTTTTCTGCTCACGTATTAAAATTATGCTTATTTTTTTTGTATATCAAACATCATAAATTTTAGATGAAAAACCAACTGATACTCACCAAAATAAGAAAAAAATTATACATTAATTACTATGTAATTCCCTATTGACTAAGAGTTCTGTTAATTCAATAATGTGTCATTAAGCACACTATTTATAGTGCACGGTAATGGCAGCGAAACATAATGTTTTTATTTTTAAGTTGTTAATAAGTAGGGTGAGATTGTCTAGATTTGGAGTCATCGGTTCACAACCTAAGACTTTAATCTCTGATCGAGATATCCCCCTTTTGGGGAATGTACTTATTTTCAAGAGTTCCAGCGTTCAAGTATTCTCTGCGAAAAGTAAACCAAGAAACAAGGAAAAAGCAAATGAATGAACTCAACCATATTAATTCCATAAATGGTGGATTTGAAACTGGAGATTTCACCGCTTGGGAAACCATCGGCGATACCAGTATCGAAACCGCTGAATTTGGTGTCATTCCTACTCATGGTGATTTCCAAGCTTTGCTAACCACAGGTGATGGTTCGGTTAGTGATGACATCCTAGAAAGCTTCTTAGGATTGGATTTTGGAGATATAGACTCAATCAACGACGGAAATGCCACTGAAGGTTCAGCTTTGGAAAAAACAATCACTGTGGAAGCAGGGGATGTTTTAAGCTTTGATTTTAACTTTTTGACAGATGAAACTACCTTCGATTCGGATCCAGAAACATTCAATGATTTTGCCTTTGTCTCAATTACTCCCAATTCATCATCTGAATTAGCTGACACCGGCACTTTCTTAATCTCATCCCCCACAGAATTCGATCAGGAAACTGACTACGATAATTTCACTTTTGAATTCTCTGAAGCTGGCACCTATACAGTAGGTATCGGAGTTGTGGATTTGGAAGACACTTTTGTTGACTCAGGGTTGCTAGTAGATAACTTAAAGGTGATCTCAGCCGATAAAGCAATTTTAGGAACAAACAATAGCGAATCCCTGTTTGGTGAAGTTGGTGATGATACTATCTTCGGTAAGGAAGGTAACGACCAAATCTTTGGTAGCGAAGGTGTAAACAAACTTTATGGTGGTGCTGGAAATGACACCATTTTTGGTGGTTCCCAAGCTGACAAAATTTTTGGTGGCGCAGGTAATGATAGTATTTCCGCTGCAGAAGGCGATAATATCGTATTTGGCGGACTTGGTGATGACACCATTAACACCGGCTCTGGTAACGATAAAATTGTTGCTGGCTTTGGCAACGATACCATCTTCCTTGGTGGCGGTGACGATATAGTTGTCTTAGAATCAGGCAAGGGAATTGATACAATTATCAACTTCCAACTTGGACAAACCAGCCTTGATGTTTCTGGTGATCCTAATGAGCTTTTGATTGTTGATGGTGCATCAGGTGCTGAAATTTCTCAGTCTGGACAGGTTTTAGCAGTTGTTAGTTCGACTTCAGCCAGCACCCTCATTGATAATATCGGTACCGTGTTTATCTAATATTAAAAGCAATACTACCTTGATTCAATCCAGACTTAGTCACGAGCAATAAAGTATAGGTCATATATATAACAGAAAAAGCTCTGACAATACTTAAGTTACTTCCTTCCCTTCTCCAAAGCATGGTGGAGGGAATGTTGTATTTAATTATACTGTTGCCGTATCAAAGATGCGCCTAATTTAGCCCACAAAAGTGGGTTTGTAAAATAAAGTATAAAATTTTCATATCTTTTAATATTAGTTAAGAAAACTTGGTATTGATAAACTAAATTACATCCCTTACCATCCTGTTTAAAAGTAAAATATAATACATTTTTTTTTATTACTGAGAATAAATTACTTTTTGATAGGTTTGTTGGATTTGATAAGAGAAAGTAATTATCTATGACTCAAAAAACTGTAGAGGCTGGAAATTTTATGTCTTTATAGCCAAAAAAAATGCGATCGCCATCAACTGAGGAACACGGAAGCCTTGTAGCAACAGCTTGTGGCGAGAATACAATTAGAGAAACAAACTTCTTCAACAACGTCAATGCCTGGAAAAAGCGTTCCTTGTGCCTACTTGGCACTTACCCGGATTGCGTAATTTTGTAGTTTTTTATTCCAACTTTTAAATATCGGTATTTACGTAATTGTATTTGTTATGCTTGAAGGGATATTTTTTGGCGTACGCCTCCGGCGTGGGGCCGATCCTAGTAGTTCACCAAGCGAACTTTGCAGGTGAGACAATGAGAACAAAAATTTATTTTCTTCCCCCTCTCCCCCCTCTCTACCTTTACCCAGCAATTTTGGCTTGCTTGCTTGCTTGGTCGAGTACTAGGGCCAGCACCGGAACGGCGAACCCACACTCGCGCTGATGCGCCCGAGGCGCACCTAGCTTAAGTTTAGATGCGTTTTGCCCTAATCGCTACATAAAGGAGTTTCCTGACCTCATTATGGACGAATAGCTATTTTATTAGTACTGCGGGTAACGTTTGCAGCGAAGTAATTAAAAAGTATATTGAAGACTCGCATCATGGATACTTAGAAAGACTACGGGGGTTAAAACCGCCCATGTCCCTTCCCTCTATGCCCTGAAGGGTGTGAATTTCCCGCTTGGAGCGTGTTTCTTATGAATAATGTTTTGACACTCCCCATCAATTAATTGAAGGGGATTCTTGCTTCATCCGTCCGCTCTAGAAATCTAAATACAAATATTCAAATCTCCCCGGCAGGGATACGTCCACAAGCTCACACGGGCTGCCCGACCGCGTTTGAAAAGATTTATTCAATTTCTTACTTCGACTCCCACATTTATGAGCCACTGCGGTGGACGGGTTCCCCGGCATAAAGCAAGTGGCGTACAAGATTCTGGGCTTATTGCCCCCAGGGCGACCGATCGGGGTCTGTCCGCTATACCAAAAGCGGCTTTTTAAATGTGCGCTTTACCGCTTCAAACAACATATCACAAAAAGTAATGGAACTGGCGACTAAAGTCGCGAGCGCACTACACCCCCATAATTAGAAATTAGGGTCTTGGAGGGTTCCGGTAGAAAATGACAACAACGTAAAATAATTGCTAGTAATCGGTTGTCGACATTGGAAACGACATAATTTCACACAAGTGTGGGTATGTCACGAAATAATATGCCGTCCTTATATCGGAGAAAAGACGATCTATGTTAGCCGCACCCGACGAACACTAAAGGCGGAGCGTTTCCGTAGGAAATACCAGCAAGCTGTATTTTTGCGGAAACTGTAACCCTTATAATTTAAACCGTATATATTTTTTTTGGTGAAATTCTTGCAAAATAAATATAAGTTTGCTATATTCTTTAATCGTGGGTCCCAAACCTTGCCGGGATAGCTCAGTCGGTAGAGCAGAGGACTGAAAATCCTCGTGTCACGAGTTCAAGTCTCGTTCCTGGCATTACAACCAAAACCCCCAGCAGCCAAGCCTTCTGGGGGTTTTTTAATGTCGTAAAAACCCCGTTTCAGCGATTCGAGGGGTGTCGATTGGGTGTAAATTTACCCCCACGTTGGACATTTTTGGACGGGTTTGGACAATTTATTGGGGTAAAGTTGGGGTAAATCAGAGCGCGCTGATTCCAAGTCCAGCAGGGCAATGGAGAAATAAGCTAGCAATTTCTCTTTGTCTTCGTTTATAAGTCCAGGAGTCAACTGTGGGTTCCCAAAAATCTAATAAGAAAGCAAGTAAAGGTACTGTCCAAATCAAAACTTCTAATCAACGTTTACAGCTAGTTTTCAGTTTTGGGGGTAAACGTCATTATTTATCAACGGGTTTTACCGATACCCAAGCCAACCGCAAGCTGGCGGAGATGAAAGCCAAGCAGATTGAGTTGGATATTCTGTGCAATAACTTCGATATCACTTTGGAAAGGTACAAGCCGCAGTCTCAGCAAGATATTTTTACACCATCGGCTTCTGACAAGGAGACTTCCCCAGAAAGTTATGTTTCTTTAGCTGACTTGTGGGACAGCTATACCGAATATAAAAAGTCAAGTTTATCCCCCAGTACTTTGGCGAAGGATTACAAGAAAATTTATCGCTGTATTAACGTGCATCTCCCCGTGAAGACTTTGGATAAAGCTGTGGCGATTCGCGATTGGTTAATTGCGAATAGAAGCCCCTTATCTGCCAAAAAAATCATGACTCAGTTTTGTGCTTGCTGTAATTGGGCTGTGAAGTCCCAATTGATTGATGACAATCCGTTTGAAGGTATGGCGAGCGATATTAAGCTACCCAAGGGAGATTCTCAGGAAACGGATATCAATCCTTTCAGTGTTGAAGAACGCGATCACATTATCGAAGCATTCAAGGAAAATCGCTATTATGCCCATTACGCGCCACTAATAGAATTTCTTTTTATCACGGGTTGCAGACCGTCTGAAGCTGTAGGTTTGCAGTGGAAGCACATAAGTAAAGACTTTACCTACATTCGGTTTGAACAAGCTGTGGTGATTTCTGAATCAGGATTAACTTGTAAACCAGGTTTGAAGACTCAGAAGAAGCGAGTTTTCCCAATTAATAATCGTTTGGCTAGTTTTTTAAAATCAATTCAACCAGTTGAAAGGTCTGGTGAAGCGAAAGTTTTTCCCTCACCAGAAGGAAAATGGATAGATGTGCAAAACCTTGGTAGACGAGCTTGGAAGGGTATTTTAGAAACCCTTGATGATGTAGAGTATCGGAAGCTTTATCAAACTCGACATACGTTTATTACGATGGCTTTGAAGAATGGGGTAGATGTGAAAGATTTAGCCAAAATGGTAGGTAATTCGCCAGAGATTATTTATCGGCATTACGCTGGGCAAAGTCGAGAGCTTTTCTTACCGGAGTTTTAGAATTTTATAGTTTAGGCGATACTCACGTTGCTTCCTTGTAGTGTATATAGTAACTAGTGAGTGTCGCTTTTTATTGCTTATTAAATTCATAAACAACAAATTTCAGATATCATTGAAAAAATATGCCAAAATTAGCATATTGAAAATATGAGTGATGTGTTGAAGCCAATTAAATGGATTGGAAGCTCCCTTAATGATTTGAAAGAGTTCCCAGAGGAAGTACAGCAAGTAGTTGGCTATGCTTTGTACTTAGCTCAATGCGGAGAAAAGCATGAGAACGCTAAACCACTTAAAGGTTTTAAGGGTGCAGGGATGTTAGAAATTGTAGAAGATTTCGATACTTTACTTACAGGGCTGTGTATACAGTAAAACTCGCAGATGTAATTTATGTTTTACATACTTTTCAAAAGAAATCGAAACGTGGTATTTCAACACCAAAACAAGATATTGAACTAATAGAAGCACGCTTAAAGCGAGCCAAAGAATATCATGCAAAAAACTATAGTAAAAATAAAAGTTAAATAATTATGGCTGAAGAAATAAAGGTTCAAAAAAGTAGTGGAAATGTATTTGCTGATTTAGGTTTAGCCAATCCAGATGAATTACTTGTTAAAGCAGAATTAGCACGTCAAATTAGCAAAATCATAACTCAACGAAACATCACTCAAGTAGAAGCCGCACAATTATTAGGAATTGACCAACCAAAAATTTCTGCTTTGCACAAAGGTAAATTATCAGGTTTTTCAACCGAAAGGCTTTTCCGTTTTTTAAATGCTTTAGGTTGCGACGTGGAAATTGTAGTTAAGAATAAACAATCAAATTCTGAGGCTAAAACCAAAGTTTGTATTGATTAAACAATAGCGTTTTAATAAGTACAAGAAAATTAGTTAATTATTTTGTGACTCCATTGCACCGAAGGTAATAAAAAGCAATGGAGTATCTATTTAATTTAATTAAAATCAAGCTTTTCCCTTTTTAGACTTCTGATTGCTCGCTAAACTTGCATGGTATATTTCAATTGCTCGGTGATGGGCAATTGGATCTTGACGATTATGAAACCAATCTTGAATAAGTTCTAAATTATATCGAATACAACGGCTATTTAACTTCACCCAATGGGTTCCTTCAATCCATGTGCCATCTAAACGATATTTTTTTAGTGTCGAAAAGCTCATGTTTAGAATCTCTGATGCTTGCTGCTTTGTCACAAACTGAAATGCCATTTATTAATCCCCTAAAAACATATTATTTGTTTTCTTATAACCTGTTGGACTTAAACCATAAGTAGATAATATACTGATAAATTTAATTTTTATTTATATATCACTATAGTGATACGAGTTTTTATGACTATGGTAATAAATTGGTTTACGTCACAGGGAAAGTATTACTTGTAGTTTTTTAATAGAAAATAATTTTAATTGCTTGTATATCCATAAACTAAGTGCAACATAAATACAAATACTTGAGCTATGAATACAAATCATCATGAGCAATTCAATCGATAACTGTTTCATTACAGACCCGTTGGACTTGAATTACATTTCCCATGTCGTAAACCAAGTATTAGAATCGAAACATCACTTAGCCAATATCAAAGATTTACAAGCTGCTTTAAAGGAAGTAAGTTTACAACATGGTCAAGAAATACAAATGAATCTAGTCTTTGAAGAAAATCAACTGAGTGGATTCAACTTTTCTTTTACCAACGACTCTAGTAAAACGACAGCTACTATTCCTTTCAAGGAGCAGCAAAGCAATATCTCTTCAGAAAAGGGAGATATTATTTCTGGTAAACAAACTATTTCTTCTGTTGTGACACAACCAGAAAATAACATAACAGTTTCTTCTCCATCATCTCAAAAGATAACTATTACACCGGGGTTACAAGTAGAAGACCAACACATTATTAATCCAGAGCAACTAGAAAATCAAACAATTCTCAAATCATCGTTTTCAGTCAAAGGCAATATCAATCCTGGCTTAATAAATATTGCCAATCAATTAGCGAATCAACAAGAAGTTAATGGATTGTTATTAACTGGATTGCCTCTAAAATCAAGTATTAATTTAAAAGATACTTTACAACAAGAGGAAAAACCAGATGTTCAAACTGCGGGATTAGCTATACTTAGACGCTTTGAGCAAGTTCTAGCGCAGGAATTCATAGAGTTAAAAGCAGGTGAAACTCCCAAAGCTTTTAATTGGAAAGACCCTAAGTCAAACAAACAATATCGCTTTTGTTTTGAAGCGGCTAAAACTGATTTAGATGGAAATGTTGTAATACCTGCTTCTTTGAAAGGATTTGATACAAAATCTGTAGAAACTAAACAACAAGTATTTGCTGCGACTCTAATAGATTCTAAATATAACCGTTGGAGTATTGAGCAATGTGATTTCAATAAAAATCAGATTCAATCTTTAAAGAAAGCATCACAATCCACACTCCCTAATCATTCAACCGTGTCATTGGATGCGGTTGGTGATTTTTCTTATGAAATGTAATTTTTTTATTTATTACTAATTAACTATGTACACCAAAAATAAATATGATTCGAGAAATAAGTTGAACGTAAAGACTGCTGCTGCGAACATTTATTATTCAGGTATCCTGACATTAACTACAAATGTATGGACAAAAATAGATACTAGATTAAGTTTATTTTTAGGATTTGGTTTAATTTATTTAACTGTAAAAGAACCGCTCCTAATATCAATTATCTTATCTATAAGCTTATTATTCTACTGTCTGAGTAGGATAATTCAACTAATACCTTGGTTGAACAAAATAGTAAACAATAAAATTCATTTTTGGCATATAGCAGGGTTAATTATTGCATTAACTGCGACTTTAACAGTATTTGAATTACCAGCGCACGCAATTTTCTTAAGCGGATTAGAAGAATTTCTAGCAGGAATTGCTGAAGAAAGTTCTGTAGGAGGAGCAAGCACAATTTCGCCAGAAGCAATAACTTTAGTATTTAACGCAATTCGTGGATTATTTTTACTATTGGTTGGAGTCGCAGCACTATTTGCCTACAACCAAGCACAGCAAGGAAACGACTGGCGACCAATTGCAACTCAAGCAGGTTTAGCAATTGGGATTATTCTTACGATTGATGTAATTACTTTCCTATTTATTGGTGATGGAACTGGAACTGCTGGCGGTTAGCAGGAGTGGGGGA
>DESS01000288.1:258-22351 GCA_002361335.1 Richelia sp. UBA3308 | reverse complement strand
GAGTGGGGGAGTGGGGGAGTGGGAGAGTGGGGGCGTAGATTTTCCTCCTCGTCAGGAAATTGTGCAACAATATCAGAACAATTCCCCCTCTCCCCCCTGTCCCGCTCCCCCGCTCCCTCAAACATGAAAGGTAATCGTAAGCGCGGGAAGGGAGTAATGGATTGGGAAAAAGAGCCGATAAAAGTAAATAAGATATTAGGTAAACAAGCAGGGTTTGGTCCAATTCCAGCTAATCAAATTCTGCCTTGGTTCGCGATTATTACAATTACCTATTTCATTTTTGATGGATTACTTAGTTGGGGGATACCCAAGGTCGCTGTTATCAGTTTTTGGTTAATTTTAAGTTGGTGGTTTGTAACGGGAAAAGACCCAGATAAATATATTAATCTTTTTCGTAAACCAAAAGGTAGCAACTGGATTATAGGTGGTGCAATGTATGTGTCTCCTTTACTTTCTCGGAATATCAGAAAGCAATTACAAAGGCAGAGGGCAGGAGGCAGGAGGCAGAAGGAATAAAGTAATAAAGTTAAAAGTCATATAAGCATAAAGAAGTAATGAATAATTTAAATTTCCTATCTCTAGTCCTAAGTAATACTAATAAAAAACCTTCTGCCTTCTGCCCTTTTACTCCTGCCTTCTTAAAATGAAAACTCATATTCAAACGGTAAATTCTATCAACCAAAATAATGAAAAGTCACAGTACATTCCCTTTGAAAACGAATTAGATTTGTGCTGCATGGTTCGCATCGAAAGGGACAACCGTAAAGTAGGAGCATTTTTACTCAACCAAGGTGATATCAAAGATGAAAACCAATTCCAAGTTGTTTTCGCGTTCCAAATTAAAGGTGTTCACAACCAACTGTATCCAGAAGAAATAACATCAATATCAGCTTCCATCTCTGAAGCAATGAAATCTATTCTCCCAGGAGAAAAATGTACTTTTCTTCTAGGACGTTATTCGGATGACTCTTTAAGACAAGAACATCTTAATAATCTTGCTCAAAACTGTTCGTTAAAACTACCAGCTATATTAACTCGTAACGAACAAGCAAGAGTACAAGAATTGAATCATAGAGGAGCAAGGTCAACTTGGCGACAACTCGTATTCTGTACTTGGACTGCGGGTACTTTTGGAGAGAATAAAACTGACCCTTTGTCTAAACTAATATACTATTCGGGGAAAGTGGGACGTTTTTTCTTGGATAACGTTACTGGAAGAATATCACAAAGACAAGAACAGCTTCTTAATGTCTTATTGATGAAAGCATATACCCAAGGATTTATTCAATGGGAAATGTTGTTTAATACTAAAGCTGGGTTAGAAGTTTCTCCGCTCAACGATACGCAATTATGGTCGTGGTTATGGAGAAGATTTAATAAATACGAAGCACCACCAATTCCTCAGTTACTAGTAATTTCAGAAGATAAAGATAGCGGTATTAAATTAACGGAAACCCAAAATTCTCTCAAACATTCTACAACTATCTTGATTTCCGGAGAAAAAGGTAGAAGTTCTTGTCCGGAACACCGTCAATGTACAAACCGTGTTTATGTTAAGGATAAAGTTTGCGGTGTCTTGACGATGACTGATACTGTAATCGCATGGATTGATGCAAAAGAACAAATTTCATGGATGTGGAAAGTTCTGAGTGAAAATCACGTCCGCGATACCGAAGCTTGGGTAGAAATTTCAGCAGCGAACCGATATCTGACTCAAGATAATTTACATCGGCAAGCAAAACAAACTAAAGCCGCTAGAGAACGAGCTTTATTTAAAGGAACTGGTAGGGATGTAGGTGCTGAAATTAAGCAAGAAGAAAGTTTTGATGCACAGAAGAAACTATATAAAGGTGCTGTTCCTCTTAATTGTGCGGTGGTGTTCTTGGTGTACCGCGAGAATGCAGAAAGCTTAGACCTTGCTTGTAACTTACTCTGTAACAGTTTTGGAACAGCAAAAGTAGTCCGAGAAAGAAACATCGCTTCTCAAATTTGGCTGGAAACTTTACCAATAACTTGGCGAAGAATCTTACATTCGAGTTCGATTCTGAGCGAACGACGGCTGGTATTGGAAAGTGAAACTATCGCAGGTGTTTTACCACTAACTCTACCTAAAAAACTTGATAATCAGGGTGTAGAATTTCTCACTAATCGAGGTGGCAAACCCGTTTGTGTAGACTTGTTCACTCATACCCAACACGCATTAATTACGGGTAAAACTGGTTCAGGTAAATCAGTATTGCTGTGGCGATTTATGCTCGATGCTTTATCCCAAGGAATACCAGTGGTAGGAATGGATATCCCCGCAGCCGATGGAGAAAGTTCTTTTAAGACTGCAATTGAGTTATTAGGAGATGCTGGAGCTTATTTTGATTTGTCTCGCGCTTCCAATAACCTAATGGAACCCCCAGATTTACGGGACTTTGATGCGGAAGAACGGGCTTCGAGGATGAAATCATGGCGTTCTTTTATAAGAAATGCTTTGAGCGTGATAGTTATGGGACGCTTAGATGCTCCCCACCTGGCACAAAGAGTAGATGCAATCTTGATGCAAGCACTGGATGTATTCTTAAGTGACCCAGACATTATCGAGCGCTATAATTTGGCTTTTTCAAAAGGTTGGAAATCTCCCGAATGGCAGGATATTCCAACATTAAAGGATTTTTCAAAATTCTGTTCCATTGCTCGACTAAATATTCAAAAACCCGAAGCAATTGACCATCAAGCAATCAACCAAATTACTAGTCAAATTTCTGCACTGTTGGTGAGTCCTTTAGGTACAGCTATAGGAAAACCCAGCAGCTTTTCACCAGAACCAATGGTTAAATTTTATGCTTTAACGGGCTTGAGTAACGACCAAGATTCTTACACAATGGCTGTTGCTGCAAAAGCTGCCTGTTTGAGAGTAGCTCTTTCTCATCTCAAAAGCCTTTTTATCGGCGACGAGCTTTCTGTATTGTTCCGCAAAGACGGCTTCAGCGCAATGGTGGGAGAACTTTGCGCTACAGCAAGGAAGGATGGATTAAGTATAGTTTTATCCAGCCAAGACCCAGATACAATCTGTCAATCATCAGCAGCAGCGATGATTATGCAGAATATAAGTTACAGAATTACTGGCTGTATCACTTCAAATGCTGTTGCTTCTTTTGAAAAGTACTTATCATATCCAGTTGAAATAATTGCTCATAATGCTTCAGAATCGTTCTTTCCCCGTCGTTCCGATTTGTATTCTTGCTGGTTAATCGAGAAAGGGGGACGCTTTTGGCAAACCAGGTTTTATCCCGGAGAAATGGCTTTAGCAGCAATAGCTACGAATCAAGAAGAACGCAGTACTCGTCGAGCAATTTTGTCTCAATACCCTAATACCACTAAAGGAAAATTACAGGGGTTAGCTGAATTTACCAGGGTTTATGTTTCATCCATTAAACAGAATAAAAGTTTATCCAATGTCAGTGGAGAAGATAAAAATGTATCAGAAAAAGATAAAGCTGAAGACAAGGAAACGCCAACGAATACGTAGATTTCCAGGTAAGAGTAGAGAGGGTAGGAGACAGAAGGCAGAAGCTACAAGTAAAAGAACCAATTCAGATAGTTTTGCACTCTCTTACTTCTATCTTCTTGTTAGAAGTATTTCAACCATTGGAATAACAGTTGTAAGTCTAAATTTAATTACAATAAATTCGTCGCTTGCTGCAACTTTAGACAGCGAGCAAAATCAAACAGTTTCCCAAACGGAACGCTCAACATTTAATGAAAACTCATCAAATGAGATTCAAGGATTTATTGATGATGTACGTTCATTTGTTCGCGGTGATTTTTTCGGTAACATCAAGCAGCTCGTTCAAAATTCAATCGGTTCGGTTGATATCCCCGATTTAGGTCAAGTCGTAAACCAAATTATGAGAAGTTCGCTTCCTCAAGATGGAGTTACATCTAATAGATTAGAAAATAATCTTCCTAATTCCTATGCGATTCGTCAAGATTTAGCTAATCAAAGTAAGAGAGTAGGAGCAGTTGAAGTTGCACAGAATAAAACTATGAGCAAAAATGCTCAACGCTCTGCCCTTGATAATCTTGAATCAAGCGCAAATTCTGAAATTGAATCAACTCAAATGTCAGATGATTCTCAAAATACTGATACTTCGCAGCAAATTCTTCAGAACATCTCTCAGCAGTTGAAAAATAATGCGACTATTGCCAATCTTCAATATCAGGAGGCTTCACAAGCCAGACAAGACAGGGCTTTGGGTCTAAATTTGACTGCTCAAGCAGCTACAGAACTAAATGCTGCAAATACTAGAGAAAGACAAAGTGCGATCGCCACCGGGAATCGTGCTGTATCTCAAGGTTCTCTGTTGATGATGCCAGGAGGAGCCGTTTTAGGAGAGGGAGTGAGTGAGAGAGGGAGGGAATGAGGGAATTAATCCATTTTGGGAATTATTCGTCATGATGATTAACACCTACATAGTATTTTTGTACTATTTTGCATTGCCTTATTCCCATTTCACTTCTCTCCTTTCCTCACACTTTCTCTCACTCACTCACTCTCTCCCTCCCTCACTCCTTGCCCAAGCGGATAACTATTCCGACTCAGCCGTTGGAATTAGTTTAGTCAGAAGCAGTATCGAACTGAGTCAACAAACCGTTGAATCTTGGAATAAAGTTTGGGGAGACGTAGTTAACCCGTCTGGAGCATTGTGGGCTGGTTTATGTAATCTAGGTACGACATTAGCAGCATTAAGTATTATTATTCTTGCCATAAAAATGGCTGCTGATTATCAAGAAAAGCGGTTTTTATGGTCGGAATTAGCTGCATCTGTTATCTATCCTTTGGTTATTGCTCTTTTTCTAGGAAGTAACGGTTATTTGCTTTCTCAAACTGTACTTATTATTAGAAATATTGGTCATCAACAAGTTGTCAGCGTTCTTGATATTCAATTAGCAGATACAACTTTTAAAAGTGCAATATCTAACGTTACCTTAACCCAGAATGTCAAAACCCAAGTGTCTACAATTTATGCTGAATGTCAGGGAAAAACTGGTAAACCTCTTACAGATTGCTTACAAGAAAAAAGACCAATTGTAGAAGAAATTCTTGAAACAGCAGAACAACAAAATAATGCACCATTAGAACAAGCACGACAAGCTGTTGCTGAATTGAAAGATTTTGTACAAAATCCTGGGACAGTTTTTAATGCTTCTATTTCTTTAATATTAGTTACTTTTCTCTATGCTCTCCAATGGGCTTTCGTTAATATTTTAGAAGCTGCACTAATGATGACTGCAACATTCGCACCAATTGCTTTGGGATTAAGTTTATTACCTTTAGGGTCGAAACCAATATGGGCTTGGGCTAGTGGTTTTATATCTTTATTTGGAGTGCAGTTGGGCTATAACATTGTAGTTGGTTTGGCTGCAACTGTAATTGTTTCTGCTGGCGCACAAAGCGTTTCCGATTTAGCATTTTTAGCATTTATTAGTATCTTTGCTCCTGCGCTTGCACTTTTGATAGCGGGTGGTGGAGGAATTGCACTTTATACGGGTATTAATAGTAGAGTCCCAGCACTTGTAAATGCTGCTTTTGATGGAGTAGTTGCCGTAGCAACAGGTTTCGTAGGGAAGGTGTAACTGATGCTCAAATCTTTAAAACAAGTTCGACGACCTAAATTATTAATCGATTCTAAAGACATACTTCCCTTATGCTTTATTGGGCTAACAACATTTAGCTTGATAAGTTTTTTATTTTTATTGTTCTTAAGCTTTAAGGTTAATCAACTAGCTGCTAGAAAGACAACATTTGTGCAACTAGTAAATGGTCGTGCTTTAGTTATTTCGGAACAGCATTATTTATATCGTCATCCAGAAGTAATCAAAAATACCGTAAGACAATGGGCTAATTTAACTTTTAATTGGGATGGTATTATTCCGGGAACTAAAGAGTTAGATAAAGGAAGAAATGTAGGTAAAGGTAAACGTGTTACTACAAATGCTTATATTGCTTCGTTTTTAATTCAATCTGGTAAACAAGGGTTTCGTAATGCTGTACTCGGAGAACTTGCTGACATTACACCTGCTCGCGTATTCAACGGTCAAGTTCGTTCCAAAATAATTATCTCCTATTTATCCGCTCCCAGACAAGTAAAGATGGGTGAATGGGAAGTAGATATGGTGGCAACAAGGGTGTTAGTAAACTTACCTGGTGGTGCGGATGAGGAAATTAATTTCAATCGCACTTTTAAGTTGAAAGCAGTAGATATTCCTTCTCCACAATCGAATGATAGTTCTGCATTGGAACAGCAATTATATGAAATTAGAAGCGCAGGCTTGGAGATAACTAAGATTTCTGAGTTTACGGAGAAAAGAGGAGGGGGAGAGGGGGAGAGTGGGGGAATGGGGGAATGATGGAGTGAGGGAGTGAGAGAGGGAGAGAGTGAGGGAGGGAGGAATTTATGTATTTTTTAATTCTTGCTGCTTTTTAAAACTATTAAATAGTAATTTTATATGAACAGTAATCAAGAAAACCATCATTCTTCACTTGTTGATGATGAATTAACTCCGGAAGAGGAATTGGAAATATCGGGATATCAACCCGAACAAGTTGCTTTAATTGACCAAGAGTTTTTAATTGAGCAAGATAACGAACAAGCAGAACCACAATCGGGAAGCGAAAATCCTCTAATTAGATTTGCGATCGCGTCTGCGGTAGTCGGAGGTGTTATGGGCTTTGGTTGGATGATTTGGTCAATTTTCTTTGCTCCTAAACCAGTTGTTAAAGCTCCAACACAACAACCAACATCAAAAGTATTTGAAAAGGAAGAAAGCTCGGAAGCTGCACGTCTCAAAGCTGAATTAGCACTACGAAACCAAGCTAGTCGGAATCTTGAACAACCAGAAAAAGAAGTATCACCACCACCACCTAAACCAAAGCCTAGTAAACCCGTAAGAACAGCTCGCAAACCAAAACCCCCGAAACCTAGAATTATTAGAGAAAAAGTCCCATCACCACCAAGAATCATTCGAGAAACAGTACCATCACCACCGAGAATTATTAGAGAAAAAGTGCCATCCCCACCGAAAATTATTAGAGAAACAGTACCAAACAAGATACAACCAAAAAATACAGTTGTTAAAACTTCTCCCGCTCCTTCCCCGACTAAAATTGAAAAAATAGACCCCTTTGAGCGTTGGAATAAACTAGCTACATTAGGACAAAAAACAACATCACTAGATAATAATTTTTCAAACAATAATCAATCATTTGAACAAGCACAATCGTTACCAGATAAATCTGAATCAAAAAGTAATTATTCCCCTGCAAATACCGAAAGTAATTCATCTGAGATTATTTTAGCTAACGCTTCTAATAGAGTTAAAGAACCCCAAACATCTACTATGTCAACAGTAAGAATTAATCGCGGTGATAATTCAAATAGAAACCCAGAAGAAATTCAAACACCTGGAGAATGGGGAATTTTAAATCGAACTCCTCCCACTGTGCAAAGAGAAAATATTAAATATTCAAATTCTCCAATTCAAGTTCAAATAGGGACAAGTGCAGAAGCATCTGTTTTAGTACCAATAATTTGGAGTGAGGAAGATAACAATCAGGAACGCTTTGCAGTGGAACTACAAGAAGACGTTTTATCTATGGATAAACGTGTAGCCTTAGCAAAAGGGACTATTTTAATTACAGAAATACATTCGGTTTCTAAAATAAATAGACTTGTTAAGCAAAGCGTAGTTGCAGTTGTTTATAAAGATTCTGCTGGTAGAATTCAACAAAAAACGATACCTAAAAATACGATTTTAATTAGAGGAGAAAATAACAAACCTCTACTTGCAAAATCTATTTCTGAGAAAGGTAAAGCTATCGCTCAACAAGATATTTTAATTGGATTGTTAGGAGCAGCAGGTCGTGCTGGAGAAGTATTTAATCAAAATCAAAGCCAATCTTCGACGGTCATTTCTAATAATAGTTTTAGTAGTCAGACATTCAACACCAAAGCTAGAAAACCAAACCTCTTAGCCGCAGCTGTAGAAGGATTTTTCAAACCCATGTCACAACGATTAAGTCAACGTGCGAATAAAGCTTCTAACGAAATTATGAATCGTCCCGATGTTGCAGTTGTACCTGCGGGAACTAAGGTTTCGGTTGTTTTTAGTAACTTCTTTGAGGTCAGAGAGGAGGAGGGAGAGAGTGAGAGAGGGAGGGAGTGAGGGAAGTATAGAGAAATCGATTAACCAACTGCTAATAATACATTTTTAATCGTTATTTTTTTGAACTCAAATCCGAAGAATATAATTTTATTGTTTGTACATAATAATCTTACTATTCTTCTTTTTAATGACGACATAAAAGGGTAAACTCAAACCATATTTTAGGTAATAAACAATATTCTCTCCATTTTATTTTCTCTCCCTCCCTCACTCACTCCCTCTCTCACTCCTAATTTGCGGATATGAAAAAACGAACTATATTCTCTTTCGGAATATCTACTATACTCCTAGCAACTCCGACTACATCCTATGCTCAATCAGCTATCCTAACAGTTAATGCGAATCAAGCCAGAGGTTTAGACTCAAAAGCTATTGATGTAAAAGTTTGGACTGGTCGAGCAACTGCGATTGATTTTTCAAAAGTTAACGAACGTATTACTCAAATTTTTCTAGCAGACCCGACTCACTTTACTTATGCTACTGATACACCTTCAGATAACGGACAAGCTACAACTGTTTTTCTACGTAAAATAAAGCCTTTAAAATTTCCTAATTTGACAACAACGAATGTTACAAATTTATTTGTAAAAACTAGAGCTAGTGACGGTAAATTTCATTTATACACTTTTAACTTACTTCATAGTAATAGCTCACCTGCTTACAGTGGCTTAAATATATCCAATCAAACTCCAAATCCGTCGAGGAGGAAGCCTACCTTACAAGTAGGTTCTTTCAGGAGAGCGACGATTAGCGATATTGAACGTGGTTTGGTTTCTGCTATTCGCAAGGGTTATACTCCACCATCTGACCCAGTTGTTACTAAAGTGAGAGAATTTATTGCGTTGGCTCGAAATACTTCAGATAAATCTTTGGTTGAAATTGCTCAAAATACAAAAGTTAGTTTACCTTTATTAACTGAATTAGGATTATTAGGAATTGAAGATAGTTTAAAACAACCTTTACCTAAACAATCTGCACCAAATAAATGATTTATGCAGCTATATTAATTGAAACTTTATCAATGAGTGAATAAGTATTATCCTGCCATTTTTTATCCACGCTTAATACTCAATTTTTTGGCAAATAACCCGACACCAAATGTGAAGCAAAATCAGAATATAATAAGTCGTAAACAACTAAACTTACCAGATAAAGTTAGGCGTTATAATAATTCTATTTTAGACAAAATATTTTACGTATTTATTTGTATTAATTCTTCTGCTTCTATTTACTTGTATGCTTTTGTTTCATATCCACTTTGGCTAATTGTTATTGTTTGGGCTTCTTTTAATTTAGGATGCTTATGTTTTATATCAAGCCTATCGAAACAATCAAGTAGAAAAAATACTCCTAATCATATACAACTCAATACGAAAAAAGATAATATTACTGTAATGCGTCTACCAAAGCGTGAAGCAAAACTAAATCTTTGGCTAAATGGAAAAGTATTACAACCACTAGGTAATAGTGATGCTCAGAGTGGTGTTTCTGAAAAAACTTTTTATCAAATTACTAAGCACGTCTTTCCAAATATCGTTCAAGGAGTAGCATTTCATAACCCAAAATTCTCCCACCCTTACTCAGCGGATTTTTTAATAGTACATACAAGCGGTTTAAGCATCGATATAGAAATTGACGAACCTTATGTAGGTAATACTAAAGAACCACATCATTGTATTGACCAAGGAAAAGACACGATTAGAAATCAATTTTTTACTAATAATAATTGGGTGGTGATTCGTTTTAGTGAGAAGCAAGCTGTTAAATATCCGTATCGTTGTTGCAAAGTGATAGCTCAAGTTATTGCTAAAGTTTCAGGTGATTTTACTTTCTTGAATCAGTTAAATAATGTACCATCATTACCACCCGAACCCATGTGGACTATTAAGCAAGCGAAGAAGTGGGCAAAGGACAATTATCGAAAAACTTATTTACAATAAATACGAGAAAATTTTATTTTTATATGAAATAGAATTTATTATCCACCAAGCAAATAAATATTCTGAAGATAACGCCAGAGGAGATATTAAAATCGGTGAAGGAGTCTTTCACAATTGAAAAATGCAAGACGTAGAAATTTTACATAGAGAAGCAATGGAACTTGTCTCGCAAGCAGCGAATGCGCGTCAACGGGGTGATACTAACATTGCCAAGGAGTTAACCAAAGCTGCCTTTGCTCAAGAACAAGCTGCCGCAAACCTAGTGGCGAACTTATTAGACCTTGAACCTACTAGATCAGTTCTTCATCGAAGTGCTGCAATGCATGAATCACGAGTGTTCAGAATTACGAGAAGCAGAAAGGCTAATAGGACGTGCGCTCGCAGGTTATCCGCCCTCGGACATTGCCAATGAACTACGAGATTTACTTCTAGAAGAGATTTATTCTCGCAGGCAAGCGATTGGAAGCTAAAGCTAGAACCCTTCCTCACTTGCAAGCCCTATTTAAATTACTTCTGGAAACTAAACTTAGAATCTTAGGATTTTGACAAGAAAATTTTTTTTACATGAAGTAGAATCCTAATCCCACCAAGCAAATAAATACTCTGAGGATACTTCTATTTCATCACATCCTTGTACAAATTTTATAAATTCCCCTGCAAAATCTAAATCTTTAACTCCAACAACTTTTATCGCGTCAATAACTACATCTGAACTTTGGTTTTTAAAACCTACTCCGTCAAATGTTGCCACTGCCCTCATTTCAACACAACGTTTACCAAACTCAATAAATTTACCTATAGTGGGTGTTCCATTGAAATATTTATCCTCTCTTGTGTAACCTTGATCAAGTAATTGTTCCAATACATCTAAAGACAAATTACTAAATTTAATTGCGTTGGGAGTGTATTCCGTAATTGTTGCACCTAAAATCTGTTCTAAACCTTCGGTATTTTTGCTCATTATTAACTATTAGATTAAAACTGTATTTTCTCTTGTTACGAGCATACACTAATTATGAATTTAAATGATTTACCATTACTATTTGAAAGTAGACAAACTGTTGTTGCAATAGAAAGCCCTATTACCGAACGATTTAAAATACTAGAGTTTATTCATGAATTAGCCCAAAAACTTTGTTTACCATTATATTTTTGGAATGAGGGCTATTCTCAGTTACAACTGTTTAATAATAATCAACAACTTATATCTACTCAACATCAATGCATTTCAGGATTAAATTGGTTATTACAACATCCTGATATACCAGGAATATTTGTTTTTGAAGGTGTAATTTCACCTGAGAACTCAACAGGTAAATTGCCTGGGCAGACAGAGATGATGCTGACTAACTTAGTTTATGAGTTGGCTACAAATTCGGTACCAAGATTTCTCTTATGTATGGAAAGTTATGTTGAACTTCCTCACTCGCTAGCACCTTTAATTCCAACATTAATTAATCCATTACCTAGTCCGTCAAATATTAAAACCCTTGTTCAAAACTTTTGTAATGATAAATTTTCTACAACTAATGTCAACATTTTGGAGTATGAAACTTTAGTCCGTACCTGTTTGGGTTTACCGCTTGGTGAATTAGAAATGTTATTGAAACGTTTATCTAAATTTACTTATACCTTAGAAGAATTAATTGATGGAGTATTGGATTATAAGAAGAGTAAGCTAAAAGGTCAAGGTGTGGAATTTATAAATGAACCAGATGTACCGAATGCTGCTGGTTTAGATTTATTAGAAGAAATTTTAGAACGTGCTGCGGTACTACTTAAACCAGAAGCACACCAATATAATCTTAGCTTTCCGAAGGGTATGATTCTTTGGGGACCACCAGGAACGGGTAAATCTTTGAGTGCTAAATTAGCAGCCAAGAAAATGGGTGTACCAATGGTTGCTGCTGATTGGGCTGGATTACGGGGTGCTACTGCATACGAATCTAGGAAGAATTTACGAGAGTTTTTACAGTTTTGTGATGCGAATGGAGAACATGGTTTGGTTCTCTATTTCGATGACTTCGAGAAGGGATTTGCTGGTTTCGATTCTGACTCGGACGGTGGTGTGTCGCGTCAATTAGCCGGGAAGTTATTGACGTGGATGCAAGAACGAACTTCTCAGGTATTAGTAATGGCTACCGTTAACAGATTGGAGTTTTTACCGCCAGAATTGATACGCCGTTTTGATGAGATTATTTTCGTAGACCTTCCTCATGCTGGAGCGAGGTATGAGATATTCAAGTTGCACCTAGCTAAATATTTTCCAGGGCTGGATTTTTGTGAGAAAGATTGGTTGCGGTTGCTTAGAGAAACTAAACTACTTACTCCGGCTGAAATCGCGCTGATGGTAAGAAAAACGGCTGAGGAAATGTTTTATCGGAATGCACAGAAGTTTCCTACCTCCGAACTTGGTCAACAACCCTTAAATGTAAGCGTAAGGGATTTTTTAGAAACGCGATCGCAATTTACTCCTAGCATGATTCGAGAGGAAGATAAAATAGTTGAGATTCGCAATAAAGCTGCTTACGCTCGTCCAGCTGCATCACCAGATACAAGTATGTGGGCTAAAGAACCGGAGGTTTTATTTGGCAGTTGAAAAGTATCAAGTGGAATACTTTTAAGTTCAGCACCCACTTGTTGCAAGCAAGCTAGCTTTACTATTGAGTATTTTCTCTTACCGTTTCTACATCTAAATCGAGAGATTCTGCAATTTGTTCAGCAGTTAGCCCTAGTCTTATTAGTCTGGGAATAGTTTTTAATTTTGTCTCTAGGGAGCCTTCTTGTTTTGCTTCTTGATAAACTTTACTTTTCTTTAATGAATCTAAGTTCAACATAGTCTCTATTTCCTCCACGCTCAAACTTGAAAATTTGTCAATCACGACTGCCTTTATAAATTCTAAAACCTTTTCCTCCAAAGTGGCATCGGTTAGCTCTTGTTGAGCTTGATTCATCAACTGTCTTGCAAATTCACCAGTTTTTTCTTGGCTTTTATTCTCGACTATTAAGCGCATAACTCCCACCGACAGTGATGCTTCTGAAGTTTTTGCTAATTCATCAAGATAAAAACGACGCAGATGCGGTAATAAGAAATTTAAGTATCCAGGGAAATTCCCCTCACTACTTTTTGCATCATAGATAACTATGGCATACCATTCTTCGTTTGGTGGTTGATACTGGGTTAAATAAAGAATAATTTCAGCAGCAAGTTGATTGTAAAAATTATCATCTTTGTAGGAATGAGCCTCTAAAAAATAAATTGGTTCCGAAGGGTGATTTTCGGGAGTTAAAAGTAAACCATCTAAACGAAAGCCCCTTTGTTTGATTTCTGGGGCGCTGAATTTATAGACGCTTGGGTCTTTCTCTGGTTGACCAATTAATTCAAAGAATAATTCAGGTATTTCTTTGAATACTTCATAGAAAAGCGGGTCGGCAGTCATGCACTTTTTACTGGTTACATTATCAATATTATTAGTTTACAACGTTTTGTTTACTATGTTAGTAATAATGTACTTAGTAACTAACAAAAATTAAATTTTAAGTCTACTTTTAGTGTCTTAATTTACTTGTAGTTACAGATTATTTTATATTCCATAAAAATTCTCTTCAATAATCAAAATAGATATTATTAACAGTATCACTATTGTGATAAACATATTTACGTCAATAGTAAATCACTTTTATGCAGAAAATTGACTAAAAATAATAAATAATATATCAACACAGATGAATGAAAATTGCTCAATTTATTACTTTGAAAGCTATCCCTATTCTCGCCGCTTCCATTAGTATCTACTCAAGTTCAACTTTTGCACAAAGCCAAACTAATTTACCTACCCGTATGATTTCTTCAGAGGGAGGTAAACAAGTATTAATACCTGACTGGCAAAGAATTTCATTTAACAATATGCCACCAATACAAGAAAGTGGTTCAATAAAAGCTAACGGATTATTTCGTGAATGGAATGCGGGGGATACTCCAGACAGATACTTGACATTAGGCGATATTGATGAAGCTTTAAAACCCCAATTATTTAGCCTTAGTAATATTACAAGTGTTTCTAATAATTACAATTTAAACACTTCTACCTTAGAAGATTTTTCATTATTAGGAGAACAAAAAATTCAATATTTAGCAGAAATAGTACCCAATTTAGGACAAACTAATACTTCGGAAATCCCACCCATCAATGCGTTATTAAAAGCCGAATCTCCACAAACTAATACCAACACAAATCTATCAAATCTTTTATCCCAAAATCCAACTTTAGGAAAGCTAAAACTTAATCAAATTGACTTATCAACATACACAATTTCTGATATCCCTAACCTTGATACAGTACAGTTATCCAATTTCAAAGGTTGGGAAAATACTTTAATTAAAGACGTTCCCCAATTAAACGCTGTACCTTTAGCTTCTTTCCCCCTTCCTTTAACAGAAGCAGGTAGTAAAGTTGCCAGAATTGATTTCATCTGGGGTCGTGCTGAAAAACGCCGTCAACGCACGTTATCTGGTTCGGATGTAGCGGGCTTTTCTGTACCATGTGAAGGTGAAGATTGTCCGCACATTGAACTTGATGATTTAGAAAATTCAGGACGCAATATTAGAGGTAAATTTGAAGGAAGCTCTTGGATTAGCGGTAAATATCAACAGGTAGAAGGTGGTTGGGGTTGTTTAAAATCGGTGAATGCAGGAAAGGAACCCACTGGAAGATTGCCTTATGGAAGCGCTTTTAAAATAGTAGTTATGGAGCCATCGGAAACGACCGATACTGTTGATACAGCTTTGTTCTTTCGCTTCAAAAATTTCTGTGGAGCTACACCATATTTTATTGGTCCAGTTCCGTTTTTAAATTACGAAGTTAATGCGCCTATTTTCGTTGGAGACTAGAGAGGAGTGGGGGAGCGGAGGAGTGGAGGAGTGGAGGAGTGGGGGAGTGGGGGAGTGGGGGAATGAGATATGAGTGGTAGTTTGTTGTTTAGAATTATGCGTTTTCTTATCTATTTTAATTTTAGTTTTGGAGTTTTATTACTAATAGCGACCTTATTTTTAAAAGATTGGAATAAGCATTTTTAATCAAAATAAAAATATTCTAGATGAAGCAAGATTTTTTATTATCTGAAAATATTACTAATAAAACTGTCATTGAACAAAAATCAGATGGAATAAAACCAAGTTTTGATATTAACGGACTTATTCAAATTTTTGCTAATCCTGAAGGTTTGGCAATGATAGGAATTTTAGTATTCTTATTCATATTAAGTCAATTTTCTAATGGGAAAAAAGGAAAGATTTCTACGGGAAGAGTAGTAGGAATAAGTGAAAAATTAGCGGCATCAAACCTCGCTCTCAAGCAAATTGAAGAACGCAAGCACAATAAGGTAACTTTTTGGTGTGGTTCACCTCGCTATTGGTTCTCTGGTAGATTCAGAAAATTTGGTGCATCACTTCAAACTTTTTTTGGAGCATCACCAACAGTTTGGATTCCCCATGCGGAACGTTCTACTCTTGTACTTGGCGCTCCCGGTTCTGGTAAAACTTTCGGCACGATTGACCGTATGGCAGAAAGCTGTATGATGCAAGGTTTTCCTTTAATTGTCTATGACAAAAAAGGCGACCAAATGAAATTACTTGCACCACTTGCAGCACGCTACGGTTACGATGTGCGAATATTTGCTCCTGGCGAACCCTACAGCGAAATCATCAACCCGCTCGATTTTATGGAAAACCAGGAAGACGCGGTAAGTGCAGGACAAATTGCTCAGGTAATTAACGCTAATGCTGGTGGTAGCGGTAAGGGTGATGAGTTTTTCTCAAAAGCTGCTGATTTATTAGCTAAAGCATTAATTCAATTAGCCAAAGGAAGTGATTGTCCAGATTTAGCCACCGTTTACTGCATTCAGTCAGTTGATGATTTTATCAATAAGTTACACGCAGCAGTACAAGCAGGTACGGTTTCTCGGTGGGTTGCTGCTTCGTTTCAGCAGTACTTAAAAGCAAAGGATAGTGAGAAGACTATTGCTAGCATCGACACGACTACAGTAGGTATCTTTTCTGCTTTTATCCAGAGGTCGCTTCTTTCTTCGTTTATTGGTAAAAGCACAATTTCTACTAAATTATCAGGTAAACAAATCCTGATTTTCAAATTAGATGACCCCAGACGTGATGTGGTCGGACCATTGCTTGCAGCAGCGCTTCATATGACGATTGTTAGTAATCTATGTACTCCAAGGAAAGACCCAATAGGAATATTTATCGACGAACTACCATCGCTATATCTTAAGGCATTACCTCAATGGATTAACGAGTACAGAAGTAACGGAGCTTGCTTTGTCCTGGGTGTTCAATCTTTAGAACAACTAGCTAATACATACGGTGAAAATCTAGCCGCTGCGATAACCAGCGCTTGCAGTACCAAAGTTCTCTACAACCCAGCGAATTACTCAACTGCGGATAAGTTTTCTCAGTCCTTTGGACACAAGGAATTTATTGTCAAAAATAAATCTATCAGTGATTCGGTGGAAGGACGAACAGTAACCTGGACGGATAATTTACAAACAATGCCGATTCTTACCCCGGATGAAATTATGCGCTTTCCGCAAGGGAAATGCGTAATTACTAATCCCGGTTATGCATCCCAAAACGAAGCTTCAATTCCCTATCCTTTAACTATCCCCATTCCTAAATTAGATATAGAAAGAATAAATAGAAGCGAGCAACTTTGGTCAGAGCAAGTTTATCCAAGATTGCTTATGCGCTCACCGATTGGCGATGTTAATCAATTAGATGAAGCTATAGATTTGAGAGAGCGGATTGCAGAGCAACTTTTAACTACCGGGGAACATTCAGTATCTACACTCAATCAAGTAGATTACAAAGAAATAGAATTAGTTAGTCCTCATAGTAATGAGGTTTGGTAAGTATAATTCGTAATTCGTAATTCGTAATTCGTAATTAATTCCCCATAAATATAATTTAGAGGTTTTGATAGAGTATAGTCTATGGATGAATCTGGGGGCTTTAAACCGAAAAAAATACTCGGTAGCCTACCAACATGATAATCTCTGATTTAATTTTGGCTTATGAGCGACTCTTCTAAATCATTTAAAAGTTAATACAGTTAATATATAGCAGTCAGCTAGATACTTGATATCGCTAAAAACGGCGTAAAAAGCCAAATATTGACTTATTATCCCAGTATTTATAACTATTGTGCAGCTTTTTAAATTGTCACCGAGGTATTTTGTATTACTATTCTCTCGAATCCAAAATTATATAAGCATAGTTATAAAGTTTTCTCTCGCAAGGAATTATTCTCAGTATATACCTTGTTTTTATACAGTGAAATAAAAAACCCACATAGCAGATTACTTATCTCTTAATTACTCTTATTTTGTCACAGATTTAACGACTTATAGCAGCCACTCCTGTCGATTTTTCTACTTGCATAGAATTTGAATATTTTCAATATAGTTTGTATATCAAATAATACATCCAATTAGTATTTTCTTTGTATCAATAAAAACGATTAGACTACACAATATTAAAATAATTTGATTGATTAATTTTTGTCGTATTTTTTTGTATCACTTATGATGGGTAAGAACATCGAATTCCGGACAGATTAGAGTTTCGTAAAAACGTAAAGTTTTCGAGTCGGAATAAGAATTATTTATTCATCAAAGTGCATCCATAATCATCAGTTAATCAAGAAGTTTGTCTGGATAAAAGTTAGATATTTCTCTCCTAAATCCGCTTTGCTAAATAACTAATTGAGGTCAATGCGAAGGAAGAGGGAAGAGGGAAGAAGGAAGAAGTTTTTAGTTTTGGAATCTGATTGAACTCCTTCCAAATTTTAGCCGTTGTAAACGATGGGGCTTGCAACCTTCCGGAAAAGTTAGAAGAATCGCCAACTTCCTTCTTGAAGGTCGTTCGCGTAGCGTCTGTGCTAGGAGAAAGACCTTTGGTCAAGATATATAGTGGTGGCAATTTAATATATTGCCACTATTGTTGAAACCATTATATGGAGGGCGCGTTTTTCCATTACTACGACCTATGGTGGAATATTCGCGTGAATAAAAATGACAAATTCGAGTCAACTATTCTCTAAAAAATATCTTCAAGATGGGGATTATTTGGTAGCTATTGAACGCATAAAAATAAAGCACAAATTATTTAGAGTCATTGCTTATAAATTAGCAACTGGAGAAACTACTATTACAACTCGACAAATGGCAGTTTCTGTTAAAAAACCATCTTACACAGCTCGTCAATTTATGCGGAAGATGGGAGTTGAGCCAGTTCGGGTTCAAATGCCCAATCGCTCGGTGACAGATATGATTTCCATTTCAATCGTCATGGCTTTTTGGAAACATCTTAATGAAGAGGGTGAGGGGAATCCACTTACCAAAATAGGTCAAAAATATTTGGACAAATATTTAACTGAATCCGAAGTTAGTTAGAGAGGAACTGAGGAGGAGTGGGGGACTGGGAGAGTGGGAGAGTGGGAGAGTGGGAGAGTGGGAGAGTGGGGGAATAATTAATACTTCTTACCTCAAGTAAATTAAAGGATTTTAAATGTATGACATTTCAAGAAAGGACAAATGCTATCTCAGATGGCATTCACAAGAGTGTGGAAACAAACGGTTTCTATCAAACTCCTAATTCAATGGCTATCAAAGCAATTCGTGGAAAACTGACTGCTGCCGACTGGGCTTTATGGGCTTATTTACAAATGATAGACCCTTTTGGAGACAAGATGATTGAATTACCGAAAATTCCAGAAATAGCTGAAGCTATAGGAATAAGCTCGCGACAAATCAAACGCTCTCTTTCCCGTTTGGAAGAACTAGAACTTTACGTTTGGGAACCGATTTTAGTTCGCGGTCAGAATTTAGCTGGTAAAAAAGCGAAAGAACTTTGTCAGCAGAAAAGAATAAATAAATCCTCTGAAAAAAATAAAATGACAGATTTGTCCGACTCTGGACAATCCTGTCCAAATGATGACAGAATTGTCCAAAGTGTGACAGATTTGTCAAAAAATGGACAGAATTGTCCAAATCGAGAGCCAGAACCCTTGCCTAGCAATGGCTCCAAATCCCCTCAGACTTATTCAGACTTTATACAGACTCTCTCAGAAGGCGAGAGAGAGAATTTTCTGGAATTTTCAAAAAAGAAAGCTGCTTCATTACCACAACCTCCACAACTACCTATCAAGTGGATTGAAGCTAACTTTGAAGAACTGCGCTGTGGGTGGCTCAACACGAAGAAGCAAAATTGTAAATATAACTTCGAGGCTTACAGCGAATCGCAGCACCAAATGTGGTACGGACAACTGCAAGTTGTTGTGGAAGGAGCAATCAAGCTCGGTGATGATAAGAATTTACAGCTATTTTTCAAAGACGATTTTTACAAATGCTGGTTCAATTGGGCAAAGTCTGCTCGTGCAGATGTCCGCGAACTTTTAGCAAATAGCCTAATACTGCAACAGAAGAATTATGAGTGAAAATCTAAGTTTTTTTAGTAGTGACAAAATACCTCCTCAAAATATCGAAGCGGAGGAAGCGATTTTGGGTGGCATATTGCTTGACCCTTCCGCGATTGCTAGAGTCAAAGACATTCTTGTTGCAAAAGCTTTTTACATTAGCAGCCATCGGAATATTTATATCGCTGCCCTAGAACTTCATGACAAAGCCAATCCTACGGATTTAATCGCAGTGATTAATTGGCTATCTGACCATAATCAACTTTCAAAAATTGGTGGTAGGAATAAATTAGCGTCGCTTGTAGACCGGACTGTATCGGCAGTTAACATCGATGCCTTAGCCCAGTTGGTGATGGATAAATACTACCGACGGCAATTGATTCATGTAAGCGGCGAAATTTTCGAGTTGGCGCACGACCAAACTCAAGAAATGGGTAAACAGTTAGAAACCGCATTTACAAAGGTTTTAGAGGTAAATAACAGCGCTATCGCGTCACAATCAGAGCCAACCTCATTATCGTCTATCCTGATTGATGCCTTTGAACGTATCGAATCAAGAAATATGGGCACAAGGTCATTCGGGATAACAACTGGATTTTGTAACCTGAATGCAATGCTAGGGGGATTTAAACCAGAAAAACTTATAACAATCGCTGGTCGTCCGGCAATGGGCAAATCATCGTTTTTAGGAAATTTAGCTTTTAACATTTCATCGCTAGAATCACTGCCAACTGTAATTTTTAGCCTTGAGATGGGTAGGGAAGAATGGGGCGATAGATTTTTATCTCAAGATGTTTCTATCGAATCAATTCATCTGCAAAACGGTTCTATTAGTAAATCCCAATGGCATCCTTTAGCAAAATCGATTAGCAAGTTAAGCGAACTGCCTATCTATATTGACGATTCGCCTGTATTAACAGTTAATTTGATTCGTTCAAAAGTTAAACAACTTATTGCTAAATACAATCGGATTGGTATGGTTGGAATTGACTATTTGCAGTTAATGGAAGGCACGGATGGTGATAATTATAATTTGGCTTTTCAAATAGGAAAAATTACCCGAGGATTAAAACAATTAGCACGCGAATGTAACACTACTGTTGTCATATTGTCACAGTTAAATCGCGGTGTAGAAAGTCGAAATATCAAACGTCCTATGATGTCAGACTTAAGAGAATCTGGACGAATTGAAGAAGATTCGGATTTAGTATTACTCCTTTACCGTGATGAATATTACCATTTTGATACGGTTGATAGAGGTATTGCAGAAATAATTGTTGCTAAAAATAGAGGCGGACCAACGGGAACAGTAAAACTTTTATTTGATGCACAATTCACTTGTTTTAAAAATTTGACTTGAGGACATGAAAAATGACAATGCTTTTCGATATCGAGCAATATGAGCAACCCAAAAAACAAAGTTATACAGGTGATTGGAATGGTGTTAGATATGACCCCACCTGGGATGAACCCGATGACATTCCTCTTGACTGCAAAGAAGTTTCCACAGTTGTGGAAGTTTTACAAGAAAGAGAAGAAATACCTCAACATACTTCCTTGCACTGCTCGAAGGTGAGACGCGAGAAAAAATCTTCCGACCGCTGGTACACACCGCACTATATAGTTGAACTAGTAGTCCAAGTGCTTGGAGAAATAGACCTAGACCCTTGTGCTGATGATGGTAAACACATCTCTTGCAAACGACATTACACAAAGGACGATGACGGATTGACTAGAGAATGGGAAGGAGGTGTATTTATGAACCCCCCTTATTCGCAACCCGGTGTATGGATAGAGAAATTACAAGCTGAAATAAAATCGAAACGAGTTACCGAAGCTATTGCACTCGTACCGGCTGCTACCGATACCAAATGGTTATCTCCTGTATTGAAATCTCAACCTGTTTGTTTCTGGACGGGACGGATTAAATTTTTAAGTGAAGATTATCAACCGAGAAATTCCGCACGGCAATCTCATGTATTGGTTTACTGGGGGTTAAGAAAAGAACGTTTTAGGGAGGTGTTTGAAAAATATGGTGTGGTTTATTTACCAATTGCTTCTATCAAATTATGTACTAATAACCAGGTGCTAGGGAAAAATAAATTACTTGCAATTCCCCCTAGCACCAAATTGCAAGATAACAATCAAATCCATCAAGAAAGTAGGTTACTGTTAACTGCTTCAAACGAGCAAGTAAGTAATACTGGTCAGGTGCTAGGGGAAAATAAATTACTGGCAATTCCCCCTAGCACCAAATTACAAGATAACAATCAAATCCATCAAGAAAGTAGGTTACTGTTAACTGCTTCAAACGAGCAAGTAAGTAATACTGGTCAGGTGCTAGGGGAAAATAAATTACTTGCAATTCCCCCTAGCATCAAATTACAAGATAATAATCAAACCCATCGAGAAAGTACTTTACTGTTAACTATTTCAAACAAGCAAGTAGGTAAT
>DESS01000288.1:0-193 GCA_002361335.1 Richelia sp. UBA3308 | reverse complement strand
TAATATTAGTCAGGTGCTAGGGGAAAATAAATTACTTGCAATTCCCCCTAGCACTAAATTACAAGATGATAATCAAATCCTTGAAGAAAGTACGTCCGGATCAAATGTTTCAAACAAGCAAGTAGGTAATATTAGTCAGGTGCTAGGGGGAAATAAATCACTCTCAATTTCCCCTAGCACTAAATTACAAGAT
>DESS01000071.1:1312-10998 GCA_002361335.1 Richelia sp. UBA3308 | reverse complement strand
ATAATGCCGTAACGCACCATCAACTATTGTGATACGGGTATTCTTGCCTTTAGTCTGGAAAGGGTTATATCGAATCTGTTGGCATCGGAATTATATATTTTTGCAGCCTCGGGGCGCGGAGGTAGACGCAGAGGGACGCAGAGTTTTTTTTAGCTAATTTTTAAATATATCCGGAAAGAATATTACTATAATTTTTTTTGTCATTACTATAATTTCATCACTCAAAAAATAAAATGCATTTAATAAAACCAAAACAAACAATATCACACTAATAATAATTTAAAATAACAGATTATTTAATGATCAAATCTTAAATTTCTTCTGCAAATTATTTGAAGCCGTGACACACCCTACAATAAAGCCACTGTTGCTAATTACAGCTATTTTTGAGGGGAATAAAAATTAAAAAAGATGGTGCGTTTTGTCTCATCAAATCTTAAATTTCTTCTCTAAATTATTTGAAGCCGTGACACACCCTACAATCAAGCGTGAAAACAGATACCGCAAAAATTGTCTAAAACTCTTGTGGTACGGGCATCCCTGCCCGTCCAAATGTACCGATCAGAAGATGAAATATGCTATATTTTTCAACTAAAACTCAAAACCCCTTCATCGCCATCCAAAGTCACCATCACACCGACAGGTAAAGCAGCATTAGGTGCTTGATGTCCGAAAGGTAAATTAGAAACAACCGGAATACCTAAATCACCAAGTCGATCGCGCAATACTTCATCAACACTAAAGCTAGGAATATTTGCAGGTGGTTCGCAATTAGTAAAACTACCTACAGCAACTCCAGCTATTTTCGATAAAGCACCGCTCATGCGCCATTGAGTCAACATTCTATCGATGCGATAGGGAGCTTCCGTTACGTCTTCTATAGCCAAAATTACGCCATCTAGCTCTGGTTGCATCGGCGTACCTAAAAGATGTGTTGCTACGGTAAGGTTTGCTGGTAGTAATCTTCCACTAACAACACCACCTCCCCATGCCTCACCTTTTAAAGGTTCGAGGGAATTACCCTCTACTAAATTAAATAATCTTTCTATTGTCCAAATTGGCTCTTCAGCTAAAGTTGTCATTACAGGAGCATGAACCCCAGAAATACCTATTTTGTAAAGACTCCATAACAAAGCCGTGATATCGGAAAAACCAATTAACCATTTAGGGGAATGGGCATGGGGCATGGGGCATTGGGCATTTGGTTGGTTTTGCAATATCCATGTCCATTGCTCCAAAATCCTTGTAGTGCCAAAACCGCCTCTAGCACAAAGAATTCCTCGACATTCTGGATCTTGCCATGCTGCTGCTAAATGACTCCGGCGTTTTTCATCTTTACCAGCTAAATATCCCCATCTATCTTCTATTTCCGGAATTACTTCCACTCGATAACCACGCTCGCGCCAAATTTCGACACCACGTTTAAATGCCTCAATTTCTCGTAAAGCACCGCTAGGAGCGATTACTCGTAACAAGTCACCAGGTTGCAAAGCTTGAGGTATGACTATGTTTTTGGAGTGTTCTTTTTTGACTTGCATTGACTGGTTATTTCTATTAGAGAAGGATGGGGAAGTTGTCATTTGTAGGTTGTATTTCCTAATTCATCATTGGTAAATGTTTATCCGTAAAAATGAGGAGACAAAAAATTAACAATTACAAATTTTCCCGAATTTTAAAGCCGAAAATTCAAAATGTCGATAAACCACTTTTCGTAACGCTCGCCTAATTCTTCCAAAGAAAATTCAGCTTCTGCAACATTACGACAAGTTTGGCGGTTGATTTCACCCAAACGCTTTGTTGCTTCTATTAATCCGGCTACATTATCTGGTTCTACTAAAAAGCCGGTTTTACCATCTTGAATAATAGATGCAGGACCGCCCCGAGTATAGGAAATTACTGGTACTCCACAAGCTAAAGCTTCAATTGCTACATTCCCAAATGCTTCTACCCAACGAGGTGTCATAATCAATGCTTGAGCTTCACGCAGAACTTGCTGCATTTCCCTAGTAGACAAAAACCCTAAATATTCAAAAGGCGCATTTGGGTAATCCTGCTGAACTTTCTGCCAGTACGCTTCATCTTGAATTTTACCCATAATCACTAGAGAAATGTTAGTACCATTTGCTACAGCTAACCCATCTTCTAAACCTTTTTCTGGCGAAATACGCCCTAACCAAGCTAATTGTTGTTTAGGTTGCCCGCAAAATTGATACAAAGATAAATCGATACCACTGCTCAAATAATATATAGGTGGAGTTAATTCGGGAAAAGTTGCAACTTGTTGGGGAGTATAAAAACCAAGTGTGCCGGGAAATTGCTTTGATGTTTGCACAATTATCTCGTCCATAGCATCGGAAAGGGAACCCATGCTAACTAAATGAGCGACAGGGCTTTTTAAAAAAGATGTCAAGTAAAAAGGCAACCAATCGTAAGCAAAATTAACAATTAAGTCGTATTCACTCTCCACTCGACGAACATAATCCCACATATTAGCTAAAACAGGATTTTTCGGCATGGCGATAAGCCCTTCGGGCATGTGCTTCGCGTACGCAGCACTACGGTCTAAGCTTTGAGCTATGATTTGTAAATTCCCCGAAATTTGCACTATGGGTAAGTCATCCAATGTAGAATCAGCAGGAGCAAGAATTTGTAGTGAATGTCCCCGACGGATCATTTCTTGGGCAAGATTATACAAACTTAACTCCACACCGCCACCAATTCCAGAACCAAGCGCTCCCACAGGAGTAGAAACAAACAGTAATTTCATCTGCTAAAAGTATTTAAAAGTTTAATTATAAATTAAACATTAAATTTGTCTGTTATTTCCCATTAGTGATTCGTTTAATTAATTCTGACGGCTTGTAGAGACGTGATATATCTTGTAGAGACGCAAGGGTATCGCGTCTCTACACAATTTCGGGAAAAACGAACCAGTCAAAACCAATGAAATGCACCACTAGGAAGAGATAAGGATGGGAAGATGGGGAGAATTAGAAGTTAGGAGTTATGAGTGTTTGGTTTTTGAGGTTGTTGTGGTTTTTGAATCTGCGTTTGTGGTTCATCTGATGGTAAAATGCGAATGCGATTCATTTGAGAAATAGCATACTTGGCTGTTTGTTGCACTTCTGGATCCTCATCTTCCATTGCCATGGAAAGCATTTGACTGATTTGACCCATCATGTCAAAAATACGGGTTAAATCGCGGATGGCATTTTTCCGCACCTCGGGACTTTCATCTTGCATTGATACTGCTAAAGCCCGATTCATTGGTTTAAGAGTACGAGCGCCGATTTCTGATAAAGCTGCCAAAATTAAACTACGTTGCTGGGAATCACTATTAACCATTTGTTCTACCAAGGGTTGAATTGCTCGGGAATCTCCTTTTTGCCCTAATTCCCAAATAGCTTTTCGTCGTTGTGTAGAGTTAGAATTTTCTAAATCTAGTATTAATTCATCAATAACGTTAACCTTGGCAAGACGGGAAGTTTTTGCTGGTGGAAGTAATCTTTCAGGTGGTGCAATTGTGGATGATCCACGATCAAAAACATCTTTTTTGTTGCTATTTACAATTTTGTGTGCAGGTGGTTCAATTAAATCAGCATCTTCTAACTGTTCTTGTTCATGGGATGGTTGAACTAATTCAGTATCTTCATCCAAGTAATTCTGTGAGTTGTTTAATCCTCGGGAATTTCTCAACCATTTAACGATATAAAATAAGATTCCCACACCAGCCAATATTCCCAAAGTTATTAAACCAAGTCGAATCAAATTAGTTTGCTTCGATTTATTTTCATTTAAAGAAGGTTCAGAAACCGGTTGTGGGGTAGGAGTAGAAATCAAACTAGTTTTTTTTGCTACTTCTGTTCTTAAGAGTTCCCTGGTTTGACTACCTGCAATACCATCTGGAAGTAAACCCTTATCTTGCTGAAATTTAGTCACAGCAGTGCGTGTGGTTGCATTAAATTGTCCATCGGCGATGCCGTCGTAATAACCCAATTTTTTCAACTGAGTTTGCAGCGCCTTTACATCTTCTCCCACACTACCTATTCCCAGGTTAGAGCGTGAAGTCCTATCTGAGGAATTAACTTGAGCAATTTTTAATAAAGATGGTGTATTCTCATAATCAGTAGCAACTGTCGCCTTGATGTCAAATCCAAAGCAACTTAGATAAGTAAATATAACTAGAGGAAAATGGCATTGCCTCATATAGCAAATTTAACCAAGATATGCAGTATAAAAGTTATCGACACAACGATAACTTTAATTTTCTTAAATGTTAACTTTTATCTTGACAAAAAATTAAATAACTAGATCAACATTTGTTGGTAGTATGACCCATCCGTGCCACCCTGGGCTAGATAAGTTAAATTATAGGCTTTCGGTTGAGTGTAGACAAGTTTTTGGAGCGTGTTTTCAAACCTCACGATTCAGGCTAAAGCCGCTTTGCTACAGCTACAAAGCCCCCAAAGGGCTAACAAACCCAGATTTTTCTAGTCCCTCCTTCAGGGACTTTGTAGGTATAGCCTCACAAGAGATAGGGTGAGCAGTACGCAGGATTTCACGCCCTAATCACTTTAATTCATGGTTCAATAAGAGTAACCAGCCAAACTCAAATCTAAAATTAACAAATGCATAAAACTTCTGGACGCTGGCTTTTAGGGTTAGCATTATCTTTGTTAACGGCTGTTTTATGGGGGGTACTCAAGAATGACTATAATTCATGGGAAGAGTTATTCAACCAAACTCAGGTACCATTACTTGTTGAAGCCGGGGTACCAGAAGATGATATTAGAGGGCTGATAATTTTTAAGGTTTATCCTCCTAAAAATTGTGCCTACTTTCAACACAATACAGCTATGATACCGATAATCATCAAAGGATGAGGACTTAAATCGTAGCAATGTTTAATGTTTAATATAGTGTTCCCGCATTTTCTTAAGACGCGGCGCAGTGCTACGTCTCTAGATTATTGGCGCTAATGACGAAAAATTTGTCATTTTTTTGAAAAATGAAATAACTATTAGGATAAAATCTGTGATTCTGATTCTTTTACTGGTATTTTCAAAGGTTGAAGCTTTTTATCTGATATTTCTAAAGCGGGTAGTTTCGTTTTCTCAGATAAAGTTTGGCGAAGACTCTTATTTTCTAAAGCCTCACGTTGATTGATTAAATAAATACTAACTAAAGTTATGGTGACTCCTAGCCATTGCAAAGCACTCAGAACTTCATTTAAGAAAATATTACCGAATATCAAGGCAAATACCGGAGTTAAAAACGTTAAAGAACTTAAACTTGTCAGATTTCCGCTAGAAGCAAAGTAGAAAAATAACCCATAAGCGATCGCACTTCCAAATATAGTAGCATAACCCAAAGCTACCCAATCAGATGGAATTAAATTCTGAATTTGTTGGGATTCAGTAGTCGCCGAAATTCCCCACAATGGTAAACCACCCAATATCATGTGCCATCCGGTAGCGGTAATAGGATCACAATGGCGAGTCACAAACCGAATCATTACTGTTCCCACCGCCATACTTAAAGCAGCGAATAGCATCAGTAATTCACCGCTGTGGAAAAATGATTGAGAAATGGCAAGTGTAGATTCCGTGTTACTAGAGAAAATACTGAAAATGAATTCATCGGGTAAACCAATTAGACTAATACCCATAACACCGAAAAGCAATCCCAAATAACCATATAAGCCGATTTTTTCTGCAAATAACCACGAACACATCAGCGCCACAGCCAAAGGTTGAGAATCAATCATTACCGAACCCAAACCGGCACCAGTTCTAACTAATCCTTCTGCTAAAAAACCTTGAAACAGTGCTCCATCAACTAATCCAAATAAAGCAATCCATAGCCAAGCTTTCCACCCTTTGGGTTGGGGTTTACCCATAATTGCAGCTGCAATCAGAATTAATATTCCAGCCGGTAATAGTCGCATTCCCCCTAAGAAAAAAGGCGTAGTGTGAGGAATAACTCCTTTCATCGCCACCATAGCCGTACCCCACAGGAAAAAAGGTGAAATTAATAGTAATGGTTTTAAAGAAAATTTTTCTAAAGACGCGCTTTGATTTAACTGCATGAGATTAGTTCGGCTTTGACGTTGCTAAGCAATATTAACTAATCTTAACCAATTATTGCATTTCATGAAGAAAAAATACTTAATTTAGATTTGGGGGATTGGGCAATATAAGAAAAAAGCCTACAAAAGTAGACTTATCAATGTATATTAACGGGTTTCGCCCTTAAAGGCAGCTAGCTTACAGCAGAAGGAAAAATTATACCTTCCCCCTTCTATCAGGTTTAATTTCCCGTCGTTTATAGGTTTTTAGGGTAGGTTGAGGTTAAATCCCCATCTGAAACGCTTGTGCCATCTGCCTTCTTTTACCTTAAGAATATTTAGATAACTAAGAGTCTTTTTCAGCTTGTCGCTTACGAGCTAAAGTCACTGCTCTGCTATTTTCAACAATAGTAGCAATTGAACCAATAACACCTATAGATTCTCCTATTGCTGTACTTTCTTCCTCAGGCTTATTAAAAGACAGAATTGCTATCAAAAATGCGATCGCAAATCCATATCCAAGAATTTTGAGGCTATTTATTCCTCTGTTAAGATAAATCATACCAAGAGGAAGGAAAACAAATGTTAACAAGCCAGCTAAAAAAGCACTCTGACTTGCTAATTCTTCAGTTCTTTCTATATCCCTTATTGTTGGTTCAAAAGGATCCCAAACAGAACTTTTATTCGATTTACTCATAAACGTTCCTTTTTGTCATTAATGTATTTCAGACAATTACATCGAAGCGTTTTAAGACGAAATACGGAAAGAATCGGCGGTGTTTTAATTACCCTGATTGAAGCTTGGGAGTTATTTAATTTTTACATTCTTATTTTGAATATAACTTATTGATTTATAGTCTTTATGTTTTACAATTAGCATTAAAATAATTTGTTTTAAATGATAAATAAAATTTATTTTAAGATTAACCTTGAGTTATTTTCCGTTCAGTAAATTTATAAATTTAAGCATTAATTCACTCCTATTGTTATATATGAAAAGGTTGTACTTTTAGAGGATGTTTTAAAAGTATCCGGCGCTTTATTAGCGCTACTACACCCCGCATTGTCCACCTGGGTAGACTAATAATTTTGAAACCCGTGGAAGTTGGGTTTTGTTTGTGTAGATGCAGTTTCAACCGCCAGATTCAGTATTAAATTAGACCGGAGGCGGAGCGTAGGAAGGCTCCGCTTTTAAAACATCCTATTAGAATCCCCCAGAATTATTAGTTATTGTACTTTTTTGATTGAGCAATTCTTTGACATCGGCAGGTAATTGTTCAAAATTTGGATTTTTGATTGCTTCTTTAGCAAGTTCTACCTGTATTTCAATGGCGATTTCTTCAAATTTCATTTCTTCATGGTGGTACATTTCAGTATTGGGAACCCACCATTCATAAATCACATTTAAATCGGAATATAATCGGCATTTGACGATTTTTTCGTATTGTTCCCCAACTTTTCCAAGATATCTAGCAATTTCGGTTCTTGTCATTTTATTTATTTTGATAGTTATCTTAATAATTTAGGGCAGCAATTGATTAACATCTACATCAATAACTTGATTTGGGGCTAAAACTCCACCAACTTTTACTACTTCCAATTCACCAATTACTTGAGGATGCTGTGCTTTTACTAATGCGATCGCAGTTTCTAAACTAGCAGCTTGGGCAATATAGAATTTTTGTTCAGATTTGAGAAGCCAGATTGGGGGAAGCCAAGTGTGTCGGGGTTGGAGTACAGCCAAATGTATTTGAAGCTGGGTATACTTGATTATTTGTGCAACAGCATCAATTGATAATTGTTCTAATTCTACTTGTAATAATTGTCGAAGCTCTTGCTCTGGAATATGTTCGACAATTTCAGCATCAAATTGCACTTGTTGTTTATCATTATCTACAGATAAGATAATTTTATGAATATAGCGATTAACTTTAGAGATAATAAAATCAAAGTCAACTTCGGCAAGTAAATGTCCCAAGTGCGATCGCAGTAAATCTCTAAAATTTTCGTTGTCAATACTGATACTTTTATTCTCAATAATATCTAGGAAATTAGCGTTAGCTACTCGACTACAGCCAACTTGACTAGATGCAGCATCTTCTGCTGCGATTAACTCCATCAAGCGTTGATTTTGAGTTATTTCAGTACTTGTGTCAGAAGTAAATTGGTTCATTAGAATTTAGAATTTAGATTTTAGACTATAGATTTTAGATTTTAGATTAAGAATTATTCCACAAGGCAGTCCCCATGAAAAAAAATTTATGCTCTCCAGGCAGGCTGCCCTAACACTCCTCTTCCATGAAGGTTCTTTTTCATTCACCACTCACTATTTACTACTCACTTTCAAAACATGGTAAATTAGGAAATTATTTTTTAATCCAAAATACCGGCATCTAAAATCCACAATAAAAAGGTTCATAAATCTTGACTTAAGCTTTCAAAATATACTAATTCATCAGGATGATCTAGATCCACACCGCAATCAATCAGTCCAATATTTAGCTTTTTATAAAACGGTATTGCACTAGGTAGGGTATGCAACCCAATACGCCCCCGATACCCTAATTCATGACTACGAGCCACGGCAAAATCCATTAAGTTTCCACCCACACCTTTATAAGTAGGAGGATTCTGAATTGGTTTTCGATTCCAAGGAGCAGTAGCAAGATAATCTACATACACCAAAAATTGTCTAAATTGCGATGGAATTTTACAACGCTCTTCTAAAATATCGATTCTCATCATGCCTTGGGTAACGTTTTCGCACTCAACTGCATAAAGTTCATTTGCCCGTCTAGCCTGCCGATGTTTATTTTGCCAATTCCACTCGGAGTCTTCACTATCGCTATCTTTTAGTTGCGGTTTCCATAAGTTAACAAAATCTTTGATATTGTTTGATGTAAGCCCAGTGATCATGGCATCAACAACTTGGTTGTCTTCTACCCGCAATAATTTAATCGGACGGTTTAAATTAGAAGCCACAGTTCATTTATGAATTTTACGCTCTTGAGTTTATTCAACTTCTGCGAAAATTTCCAATGGCTAATGCTACCTTAACAACTATTAGGCAGGAAATTAATCAAAGAGCGGTTATCAACGGGGAAGTCAAGGTAATAAGTATTCTAATATAAAGGTTGGAAGCTTTTTATATGCTTGCGCCCTTTACACGCCCGCCCTCGCTAGAGTTTAATAACTTTAACCTTTAACCTGTAAATAACTGGAATTTAGCTCAAACAAAAAGAAGCCCCACATCTGACCTGAAAGGCAGTGTGGGATGAATTTTTGGGCAATGACGCTCGTCGATGAGGAATTGCCACTTTCAAAGTCGGTTTTGAGCTTGAGTAGCAAGAAGCCCCACATCTGACACAAAAGTGCAGCGTGGGATGAATTGTGCGTGAACATAATTCGTAATGCCTCTTGCAGAGGAGCTGCGCTAACGTAATTCGTAATTCGTAATTGAAGCCCCATAAATAGAATTATCTCGCTTCTACATGACAAATCCACGGATAAATCCGGGGGCTTCTAACCTGAAAAATTCACTTGGTGAGGCTTGTGGTGAGCGTCAGCCGAACCGTTGACGACACCACCCGCGTAAGTTCTCATCAAGGAGGAGGACAGG
>DESS01000071.1:0-1281 GCA_002361335.1 Richelia sp. UBA3308 | reverse complement strand
GAGGACAGGTCGAAAACGAGCAATTCTTGTGTTAGAATATTTTATAGTTAATTGATTTAACTCTAAAATGCTCCAAGTTGTCAAAGTCAGGTTATATCCACATACCCAACAGCAGCACTCACTAGCACAAGCTTTTGGCTCTTGTCGTTGGCTATGGAATTATTGTCTGAATTTGATCAACCAAACATACAAAGAAACTGGCAAAGGATTATCTGGATACGAAATAAAAAAGATAATCCCACAGTTAAAAAAAGAGCATGAGTGGTTATCACTAACTTACTCACAATGTTTGCAGCAAGTTTGCTTGAACCTTGGAGTCGCTTTTAACAACTTCTTTGAAAAACGAGCTAAATACCCTAGATTCAAATCAAAGCATGGTAAGCAGTCAATACAATACCCTCAAAATGTCAAAGTTGCGGGTAATTATTTAAGTCTACCTAAGATAGGGGATGTATCAGCAATAATTCATAGACCTATTGATGGGAAAGTCAAGACTGTTACCATATCTAAAAACTGTTCTAATCAATACTTTGCAGCAATTCTATTTGATGATGGCAAAGACAAACCATTATCAAATACACAAGGCAAAGCAATAGGTATTGACTTGGGACTAACTCACTTTGCCATTACCAGTGATGGTTCAAAGTTTGATAATCCTAGAATACTCAACAAACATGAGCAAAATTTCAAACTGAAGCAGCAGCAGTTATCTAGGAAACAAAAAGGTTCTAACAACCGCATTAAATCTAGAAACAAAGTTGCTAGGGTTCATAGAAAAATTACTAATTGTCGTGAAGATTTTCTACACAAGCTATCTCGTAGGATAGTTAACGAAAACCAAGTTATTGTCGTAGAAAATCTTAATGTTAAGGGTATGATGCAAAACCATAAACTTGCCAAATCTATCCATCAAGTAGGCTGGGGAATGTTTTGTACCATGGTCAAATATAAGTCAGAAATGTCAGGGAAAGTTTATCAGGAAGTTGATAGATTTTTCCCTAGTTCCAAAACCTGCCATGTGTGTCTCAATCAAGTTGGTAGTTTACCACTAGATGTAAGATTCTGGACTTGCAAAAACTGTCATACAAGGCATGACAGAGATGTGAATGCAGCTATTAACCTCAGAGATGAGGGACTACGAATTTTGACCTCTGGGACGGGGGATAAAGCCTGTCGCCCAGGTGTAAGTCGCAATAATAGAGGACGCAAGAAATCTACTACTGTGCTTTCTGTTGGGCAGGAAGCCCACACTGTACCGTCAGGTCAGTGTGGGTAGTTCAC
>DESS01000286.1:27508-32714 GCA_002361335.1 Richelia sp. UBA3308 | reverse complement strand
TTCCCCTTAGACTTAGCTGCAGTTGAAGCTCCCGCAATCAACGGTTAATAATTGAATAATCTAGTTAAAATTTAGATAAGTTTTAGCTTGCATATAAAGCACCTTCCCGCGACGGGAGGGTGCTTTTTTGTTAGGAATGTTGCAGGAAATTTGATCTTATTATGAAATTTGATCTTATTTGGACGGGCAGGGATGCCCGTACCACAAGAGAATTGATCTTGGAGCAAGTTTTATCTAATTTTTTGGGGCCACGGATGCCCTTATCATAAGAGTGTGGACTATATAAGTATCTTCATCTTTGTTTTTACAGCGATAAAATCAGATTAACAATCCCAATTTTTGAGATAATTGATCGCTAATTGAGCAGGTGTATCGTTTTTGAGGGCAATCTTTTTATTAAATGTCGGGTAAAGGTTATTTAATATAGATATATCTTCAAAAAGTAACGTATCGCGAAAATTATTTCCTTTCTGAGGAAACTTGAGCAGTTTGTGCCACCAGGTATATTCAAAATTAAAATATCCATCTAGACAAAATTTAGTCTTTGTAGGTGACTCTGGATAACCATAACCAACTGCGACAAAAAGCTTTCCTTTGGCAATTTCATTAGTCAGAATAAATAAACTTGGTAAAAATGTATTAAAACATTGAACCATTACATCATTAACAAACGGACTCATTTTATTTCTTTTTGCATCTCTATCTTTCCGTTTATATAGAAAAAGTTGCCAGGAAAGTTTATTTTCATTTTGGGTTAGATTTTCAATTTTTAATTCCTTTGTGAGCATTGAATTATAATGAGTACCGGCAAAATGCTCTCCATCGTGTGTATTCCAGGTCAGTTGGAGAATATTAGTATTAACTGATTCAGAAAAAGAATAAATATGGTTAAGTTCCTTCAAATTTAGCTGAGAATGATATTCTGGTAGAAAAGCAATGTTACTATAATCGGGAATTGGTAGTTTGGGTTCAATTGGTTCGGAAATCAATTTTCCATCCTTTTGTTGCCAATGAAGACCATAAGTCCAAATTAAACCGTTAACAACTTGTAAAGGTAAAACTGATTGGATGTCTTGAGAAGAAATATTTCCTTCTACAATTACTTTACCATCTCCTAAAAATTGGACTTTATTACCGTGATAGGGACAAGCTAAACAACTCTTACCTTTAAAGTCCAAAATAAAACCACCTTTTGCTAAATTTCCTCCAGCATGAGGACAGATATTATCTAAAGCATTTAAGTTGCCATTATCATCCTTCCAGATTACATAATCATGATTTAGAAGAGTAATTGATTGAGGTTTATTAATTTCAAAACTTTCATATCTTCCCAAACACCAAGGAGCGCCTTCATACATTTGGGTTTGACTTTCAATTTTCATTATCGCTGTTACTATGACGATTACTGTTCTAATAACAAGTATTGAAAATTTACTGAGTAACTAGCTTGTACATTCTTCCGATTTTGGGATATTCTTGCTATTTGTTGAACTGTTGTAAAAACTTTTTTGGAGTAATCCCAACATAACGTTTAAAATAACGATTAAGATGACTTTGATCTACAAAACCGACTGACTTTGCTATTTCAGCAATAGATAATTTTCCATGTTTCAGTAAATCTTTGGCTCGTTCGATGCGACAACGAATTACATATTGATGGGGTGTAATTCCTGTCGTTTCCTTAAATAGTCGCGAAAAATAATGGGGACTCATTTGCACTACAACTGCTAATTCTTTTAAACTTAAATCGCGATCGAGATAAGCATAAATATAGTCAATTATCTGTCGTATTTTATATTGAGGTAATTTTCCTGCTACACATTCAAAGGAATTTGTCCGACTGGTTGAATAATGCTCTAATAAATGAACAATCAGTGTATTAACTAAATTCTCTGCATAAAGACGACTGCTAGTACCTTGTTTGATTAAAGCCGATTTAAGTGCCACTCCAATTTGATAAACAAGTGGATCGGGAGTTGCAAACCGTGGTTCAAGGTAAATACTATCTGGATCGACTACTTCGTAAATAGTTTGAGCAAAAGCCGTAGGATCTATGGCGATCGCAATTGCACAACCTTCCTTATACCATGCTGCTTGATGAGTTGTGTTGGCTGGTACAATAACAAAATCTCCTTGAATATTATGTTCTTGCATAAAACGCCCATCGATTATTCTTTCTGTTTCAACGGGTGATGGTATATCGGTCAAAATTCCAATACAATGCTGTTTTAATGAAGTTTTAGGCAACTCTATGGGAGGCTGTCTATCGTAAACGATCGCAAGATCCTCCCAGCCAACAGACTGGCTGGATATTATTGGCGATCGCTTAAAAATTTGTTTATAGGCAATTTCAATTTCTTGAGTAAAATTTACCGAAAGCGCCTGTACACCATTGTTCTGCATTTTTAAAGTATCGAGATATTAAGAGGATGTTTATAAAATAGATATAAAGTAGGATCTGTTAAAGCTTTGAGGAATTCCATAGAAAAAATAACAGATGAGGATTTGCTGCAGGGCAGCTAGCGTTATTGGTGCGTGCTTATGTATTAAGATTATAGGTTTTAACTGAACATAGTCGTGCATCTAACACACCCTACAAGGATTTATTTTTTTGATTTTTGATTTTTGATTTTTTATTTTTGATTTTTGATTTTTTATTTTTTATTTACAAAACACCTTCTAAGAAAATACTGATAAACTCCAGACTTTCAACTCTTAGTTGTTAAATTTTTTTAATAAAAATCAGAATAATTAAAACAACTTCACTATCACTGTAATATAAAATAATAGGTCTTTTTTCAAGTTGCATCTCAAAGCATCGGTGTCATGCCCAAACGCCTGCTGATAGTGGAATCTCCCGGTAAAGTTAAAAAGTTAAGTAAAATCTTGGGAAGCGAGTGGATTGTTCGTGCTAGTTGCGGGCATATTCGAGAACTTAGCAATGAAGGTGAGGATTCTTTAGGCTTTATTATGGATGGCGATCGCGTGCGCTGTCGCTATATCCCTCGCAATCAACAAGCAAAAGAAACTATTAGTAAGTTAAAAGCTGCCGCGAACCAGGTAAGCGAAGTAATATTAGCCACAGATCCCGATCGAGAAGGGGAAACCATCGCTTGGCATCTTAAAGAAGCTTTGGGATTAAAGGAACCTAAAAGAGTAGTCTATACAGAGATTACGGAAGCTGCGGTACGGGCTGCTGTGGCTAAACCTAGAAGACTAGATTCTAATTTGGTTGGTGCTGGATTATGCCGAGATTGTTTAGATAAATTAGTTGGTTATAAAGGAAGTCCCTTAGTTTGGGCTTTAAATAATGGTGCAAAAAGTGTAGGAAGGGTTCAAAGTGCAACCCTACATTTAATTTGTCAGCGGGAGAGAGAAATTCTCACTTTTATACCCCAGGATTATTGGAGTGTTTGGGTAGATTATGCTGAAGGTTTCCGGGCTTTTTACAAGGGAATGGTAAATACCCCTGCAAATTCTCCCTCCGATACACCAGGGCAAGAAAATCAAGAAAATGATGACACTGTAGTTAAAAAATCAGAAACCACTGAATCAACTCGGGTACTTTCAGAAGCACAAGCCGAAAGTTTGGTAACACAAGCTCGAAATCATGCCCATCAAGTTGTGCAATACCAAGGAAAAATTACCAATCGTCAACCACCTCCAGCTTTTATTACTTCTACCCTGCAACAAGCTGCTGGTTCAAGGTTGAAATTTGCTCCCGAAAAAACTATGCAGGTAGCACAAAAGCTCTATGAAGCTGGTCTAATTACTTATATGCGGACAGATTCAGTCATGTTAAGTCCGGAATTCTGTGCCAGCGTGCGTCAGTGGTTGGAGCAAAATGACCCCGATAATTTACCTCAAAATACTACAAAACATCGTAGTAACAAAACTGCTCAGGAAGCCCACGAAGCAATTCGTCCTACTAATATATTTCGTCCTTCCGTTGAGTTGCGAGTTGAGCTTGATTCGGATCAGTTTAATTTGTATGTATTGATTTGGAAAAGAGCAGTTGCTTCCCAATGTCGTGCCGCACAACTTCGTAAAACTCTGGTAATCATTAAATCTGGAGAAATACTTTGGCAAGCAAGGGGACAGGTAGTAGAGTTTCTCGGCTATGCAAAATACTGGTCAAATTTAAGTAAAGATACAATTTTACCCAATTTACAACAAGGGCAAATATTAACTTTAGAAAATGCTGGTCATGAGAAGAAACAGACTCAACCACCACCACGATACAGCGAACCAAAATTAGTTCAGTTAATGGAACGTAAAGGAATTGGTCGTCCTAGTACTTATTCTCCCACGATCGCGACTTTGAAAAAACGCGGTTATGTACAATTAACAAAATCGAATTTACAGCCAACAAGTTTAGGTCTTGAGGTAGATGACTTTTTACAGAAAGCTTTACCAGATTTATTAAAAACAGAATTTACGGCGAAAATGGAGGATGCCCTCGATGGCATTGCTTCGGGAAAACAACCTTGGCAGAAATATCTCACAAGTTGGAATCAAGATTATTTCGCACCAGCTTTAGTAAAAGCGAAAACTGTTCCTGTTGCGTCGAATGGCAAGAAGAATTATCCTGCAACGGATAAATATGATAAATCTAGAACTCGTTGTCCTGAATGTAACAATCATTTAGCAAAAATTAAGAGTAATAAAGTTAAAAAGAAATATTTCCTCAAATGTGTTAGCGGTTGTGAAAATGTGGTTTTGTTCTGGAGCGACTATGAGAAAAAATGGCGAAGGCCAAATTCTCAAGACGATCAAATTACAGCTACTCAAAAACAAAAAGGAAAACTGACTAAATATCCCTGCCCAGTATGTAAGAAACCTTTGGAAGAATACGGTTATACAAAAGATGGGCAGAAAAAAATTATGTTGCGGTGTAGTGATTCTAACTCACTCAAAGATAGTAAACATAAACAAGCAGTTTATTTTCATACTGCTAAAGGTTGGTGGAGTCCAAAGTTTGGGGAGTTATAGGTTTATGAACTACCCCGCCTCATAACCCGGCGTTGCTAGTGGCTGCGATACGCGAAGCGTGAGCAAAACGGCATATCGCCATAATAAGTACCAGGTTTTGGCTTATTAAGTAGGTCAGCAAGAAAAATTATAGTGACGGATCAGGCATTCATGCGCTTAGGCATTCATGCGCTTAGGTATAAGGTTTTGAGCTTAATTCACTTTTCTTAACATA
>DESS01000286.1:14796-27487 GCA_002361335.1 Richelia sp. UBA3308 | reverse complement strand
ACATAGTGATATTTTTTTGCGCCAACTTACTTAGCACCTTTAACCAATGAGTTAATATTGCAATGTTACATTTTTTGATTATTATATGGTTGTTTAAAGTATATTCACTTAAATTATTGGAAATTAATACAAAACAGAATTTTGAGTGAGATTAGCTTTTATACGCCACCCCTGATGAAATATACATTTTGTACAAAAACTTCGCTGGTTTTATCATAAATTTATATACATCAGCTTTTTTTTTGCAACCCGATTCATATTCAATTATTAAAGGATGTGGCGTTTTCCAGTTAGCTTCTTCGACTTCTTTGACTGTCTGTAATAGCGATTCTGATGTTATTTTTCCACTCCAAAAAGCTTCTAACGCTTTCTTTACTTCCCGGTTTTTACCAATGCGGGGATAACCTAAAGTCGCAGTTTTTATTTTCATTTTTTCCAATTTATGAACATGGGCGAGTTCTATATCAGATATGGGNNTTTTTTGCGCCAACTTACTTATTCATTATCAAATCCCCTCCAGGAAGAACAAAAGCAGGGGAATATGCTGTCCGGAAATAATTGGAATATAGGAAGAACATTGATGATTTATTAAAAGCCATAGGGCATGAAGAAGATATTCGTAGAGCTAGATTAAATCGCTCAATTCTTTACTAAACTTATTTATAGTTGATCGAGTTAGCCATATTTTCTTTGAGGCAGATATGAGTGATGCCGCAAATGATTACAACATCTTTGACGGCAGGTATTTTCTTTAGTGGCAATAAAGGATCGATCTGTAAGTATATGAAAAACCACAAGCTGGTAAAAAATACGTGATAAAAGTCACAATAAAATAGGCGATATCTATGTAAAAAGGAGGTATTTTGAGATTTTCCGCTAAGTTTGATCCTTATTATGGTAAAAACAAAATATACAGAAAAACAGAAAATTTAAATAATCGGCAAGATGAGGTGTAATAATATGCTAAAATCTCATATAAATCTCAATAATAATTTACAAATATATAGATTTGTGAATGTTTTGAAATATTAATGAAAAAATATGTCAGTGCATTTGAAGCAGCCTTCGTTGGAATCAGTGTCGCAACACTTAGAAGATGGGACAAACAAGGAAAACTTGATTCAATCACAACTGAAGGGAACTAATGAAGATTCTGTATCGAAGCAGAAAAACAGGATAAGAGTTACTTATCTGTGATGCAAGAGTCTCTAGACATTCCCAAAGAGATGACCTTTCGAGACAAATTGAATTATTACGCAAGTCATAGCCAACAGCAACAATTATTAGTGAAGTTGGTTCAGGACCTATACTGAAGCTTCTGGGATTCTGAAGATTGCCTTAATTGGGGTTATTTCTATAATCTCCCTTCCACCTCTATCTGAACTGATGAATAGTCATAAAAATCTCAAAAATTCATGGTAAAAACCAAGTATAACGAGACAGAAACCGAAAACTTTTACGATAGCGAAGATGGTCTATACCGCAGCTTTTGGGACTCTGAAGGTAGCCTTCACTGGGGTTATTTCGAGAATTTAGCTTTGACTGAGAGCAAAGAATTTTTACCAGCCTGTAAGCGTTGGAATCAATATATGTTGCAACGGAGTGGTATAAATAACCAATCAAAAGTATTAGATATTGGTTGTGGTAATGGTAATGCTGCTATTTGGTTAGCTGAGCAAACAGGATGTGAAGTTGTCGGTATAGATATTAGTCAAGTTAGGATTGACAATGCACGAGATAAAGCCAAAGATTATCCCGAACTAAATCTATCTTTTGAAAAAGCATCAGCTACCAATTTACCTTTGGGGGATAGTGAGTTTACCCATGTTTGGAGTCAAGCTACCTTATATCACGTTCACGATCGCACCAGTGCGTTACAAGAAATTCATCGGGTATTGAAAGAACAGGGAATATTTATTTTTGACGATTTAGTAACACCAGTAGAGGAAATTAGTGACGCATCTCGTCGCTATGTGTACGACAGGCTATTATTTGAACCAACGTTTAGTCAAGAATCTTATCTCAAAACTCTCAGTCAGCTTGGTTTAATGGCATTGGAAGTCAAAGACTTAAGTCAACATCTCCATAAGAGCTATGAATTGCTCTCCTTGTTGGCTTTACCAGAATATCCCGATCTTAATGCTGCGTACATAAAAATGTGTGAAGCAATAGATAAACAAGAGTTGGGATGGAGTTTTTATGTGTGTGAAAAAGTAAGCGATCGCCTGTCTTGGATTTACGATACCAGCGATAGGGAAAGCCTAGAAAATAAATATGATGCTTGGTCGCATTTGTACGATGCCGAATTAGATAAAGCTTATCGTATTTCTCCCATTGAATCTGCCCGCGCTCTTAACAAAGTTCTGTGTGATAAACAAGCCAGTATCTTAGATGCAGGAGCAGGAACGGGAATGGTGGGAGAAGCTTTAGCTAATTTAGGTTATAGCAATATTACTGCAGTGGATCTTTCCTCAGATATGCTCGAAGTTGCTCGAAGAAAGCAAGTATATACAGTGTTGTATCAAGGAGATTTAGAATATCCTTTAAATTTTGCCGAGCCTTTGAGTTTTGATGCCATAATTTCCGTGGGAGTGTTTACCTATGGACATGTTGCTCCTCAAGCCTTGAATAATCTATTTCCCATATTGAAATCGGGAGGATATTTTGTACTTACTGTGCGAGTTGATTACTACGAAAAAAATCAAATTTTACAAGAGATAATTCAAGAACTATCATGGAATTTGTGCGAGCGAGGAGAATTCAAGATATTTGATACAGAATCTATGTATGCTATGGTGTTTGAGAAAAAGTAAGAAAACAAGAGAAATTTAACCAGGTAAGAATCATGAGAACAATTAAATTAATGCATGCCAAGCTTCATAGAGTCAGAGTTACAGATGCTAAGCGCGACTATGTCGGAAGCGTGACAATAGACTCTCAATTGTTAGAGGAAGTGGGGATTTTACCTTTAGAAGAAGTAGAAATCGTTAATATAAATAACGGTAATCGTTGGTCAACCTACGTCTTACCAGGAAATGCTGGAGAGGGTCAAATTTGTCCTAATGGTGGGGGTGCACTACTGTGTTCCGAAGGTGATATTCTGGTTATTTGGGCGAACGTTGAACGCGATCGGGCAGAAGTTTTAAGAGAAGGACATCAAGCAAAGGTTGTATTAGCTGATGAGCAAAATCGTATTCAGAAAGTATTTGCTCAACATCTAATACCCAAGGCTGATTCAGTAGAATTTCACTGCGAGCATTCAAGTAATGCAAAGGCAGAAGAATTTGAAAAATATAAAGTCATGACCCCAATTTAAATCATTTATCTAGAAGTTAAATTGTAAACTCATGCAAAGTGGCAACTATATCACAGTTAATGGCAAACGTTTTCATCATATTTGGTTGCGAGATAACTGCTTGTGTCCAGAATGTCGCCATCCTACTTCTTTTCAAAAGTCTATGACATTAGCGAAGCAAAATCTCCTCCAGAGCCTTTATCTGTGGTGAAGGAGCTAGATTAAATCGCTCAATTCTTTACTAAACTTATTTATAGTTGAGAACCAAGACAGTTATAGGTTTTTAAACGCAAAGGGGCGCGGAGGAAAGGGCGGAGGGGCGCTGAGTTTTTTTGAGTTGTTTGTAATTGTTTTTCGGCGTTGCATAATATAGGGAGGGAAGATGGTGTTCTACTATGCAATGTCGATACTGCGGGTCTACTGAAATACGGAAAAATGGCAAGCGAAGAGGTAAACCGGCACCACAAGTGTGTCAATTGTGGTCGTCAATTTATAGATGTTTACAGTCCACCAAAAGGCTACTCAAATGAAGTCAAAAAGGAATGTTTAAGGTTATACCTTGATGGCATGGGATTTAGAGCAATTGAGCGAAACAAAGGGGTTCACCACACCTAAAATTCTATGAGGATGGTAGCCGCGTCTATTCATAGCGCGGTGGAAATCCGAAGGAGCGGCAAATTTATTTGCCGTCAACATCATGAATCAATATATCAATACACTCTCTTAGCCGTTCGGGCCAATTAGGAATGGTTTTTAATTTAGCTTTTTGAGATTCGGAAACTCGCAAATTAATCAACGCTGTTAATGATTCGGATCTATTAGTTGTGAACCCTATTTTATTACCTTTTTTAAATTTACCCCAGTTATCTCTTGACATTTTATACTTCGGTATGTATACTAGTATCGTAAGGTAATTGAAGAAGTCGGTCAAGTGCCAAGAAAAACAACTCCATCGTTTGTCACAGAAATACCGCTGATAGTTAACAGTGTTGATAATAGAGAATTAGAAGCTAGGTACCATGCAGGACAGCAGTTACTTAATGCTGTTTTAGACGAAGCTTTGATTCGTATGGAGTTGGTTAGAAACTCAGAACCTTACCTAGGAGCCAAGAAATTAAAAGGCGAAGACAATAAACCGCAACGCAAGAAATTATTTGAAGAAGCTAGAAAGCTACATAGATTTTCTGATTTTGAATTACAAAGCTTTGCAGTTCGGACAGCTAATTCAAGTAAGTGGATAGCTAACAAGTTAGATTCCAATACTATTCAGAAGTTAGCTACCAGGGCTTTTAAAGCTGTTGAAAAAGTTTTATTCGGTAAAGCTAAAAAGATTAGGTTTAAAACAAATGAGCGTTTCAAATCTGTAGAAGGTAAAACTAATAAACAAGGTTTACGTTGGATTCTACGCCAAACTAAGCGTGAAAAAACAATAAGTAAAAAGTCCGACTATCGCAATAAAATTAAATGTTCCGAGTATGTTTTATCTTGGGCAGGATTAGAACTAGAACCTATCATAGATTGGTTTGACCCAGTAATAGCTCATGGTCTTAGTTCTCCTATTAAATATTGCCGACTAGTTTGGAGACGTTTGAACGGTAAAAAGCGATGGTTCCTTCAACTAATCAATGAAGGTTTGCCTTACCGAAAGCCTAAAAATTACGTTACAGAAGGGTTGGTAGGTCTGGATCTGAATATATCCAACATCGCTTTCGTAGCCGACAACAAAGCTGGTTTGCTACCTTTCGCTGATAAAGTTCCTACTTTTGAAAAAGAAATCAAAATTATCCAACGGAAAATGCAGCGCACCCAACGTATGCATAATCCAGACAACTATGAGCCAGATGTCGAGAAGAAAGTAGGTAACAAAACAGTAGTTAAAAAAGGTAAAGTTCGTAACGGTAAAAAGAAGTGGAACAACTCAAAAAACTATCTAAAACTCCGCCGTAAAAAGGCAGATTTAGAACGCCGTAAATCTAGCTATGCTAAATCTAGTAACAGAAGTTTAGTTAATGAAGTTTTACGGCACGGTAACAGATTCAAAACCGAAAAGGTTTCTGTTAAAGCTTGGCAGAAAATGTATGGTAAAGCTATCTGTGCTAAGTGTCCAGGTTTTTTCCAGTCAGAGTTGACCCGCAAAGCTGCGAAATGCGCCACGGGGAGTATCCCCGTGGTCACTTTCGCGAAAATGCTGGTGGGCAGCTAATTAAGTTTGAGACTTCGAAAACGGCATTATCCCAAACACATCTAGACGGCTCACGTAGCAAGAAGAGCTTGTCTGTGCGCGTTCATGTGGACGTTACGGGCGTTAGGATGCATAGGGACATCTTCAGTGCCTACCTTAGTAGATTTGTCCATGATGAATTGCTTCTCCGTACCGGATGCTGCTAGTCAGTATCCGGCAATGGAGCCATTGTTGATGGAGGGATGGGATATTATCGCAAAGCTGTAAGTAAAGTAGGCGAGTCTGAAATCCGGAACAGTCATGTTTCCGCAGAACAGCTTTCCATCGAGGGTCTTGCATCAGCGGACTTCATGTATCGCACCTTCAGTCCAACAGGCGGACAGATGTACCCTAAAGAACACAAATCAACTAAGTACCGGACGGCACTTAGCAATGAAATGTAGGAACGAAGTAACCCAATCCCATCTCCGTAATCGGTAGGTCGTCAAGCCATATGGTGAGATTGGTTGAGATGAGTCAAGAAGCAAATGCCCAAATTGAAATGACAATTAACGCCTGAAAAGGGATGGAGTAATTTCCGGGATAAGCAGACGTGACTCGCAATGTATCAAAAGCTAAAGGTACAAGTAGTAATGAAAAAGCCTAAAACAAATTCGGAAACGAGTATTGTGGGATGGAAGATTATCAATTGGCGAAAAGTTGAAAGATATGTCTTTAAGTTACTGTCATCGCATTTACGCTGCCTCTCGTCGTGGAGATGTAAAAACAGTCCGAAAACTCCAAAAAACACTGATGAGGTCTTGGTCTAATAAGGCATTAGCAGTACGTAGGGTAACTCAAGACAATAGGGGCAAAAAGACATCAGGAGTGGATGGAGTTAAATCCTTATCCCCAGAAGAACGTATGAGCCTTATAGGGAAACTCAAATTAACAGGTAAAAGTAAGCCAACTCGAAGAGTTTGGATTCCTAAACCCGGAAAAGACGAGAAACGCCCGTTAGGAATACCCACAATATACGACCGATGCCTACAAACTATTGTCAAAGCAAGTTTAGAACCAGAATGGGAAGCTTATTTTGAAGATAATAGTTTTGGATTTAGACCCGGAAGGTCATGCCATGATGCTATCTGGAGCATAAAAAATGCAATTCAAAGCAAAGAAAAATACGTTCTCGATGCCGATATTGCTCAATGCTTCGATAAAATCAATCACGCATCATTACTCCATAAACTCAATGCTAAAGGAAAAGTCAGGCAACAAATTAAAGCATGGCTAAAATCTGGAGTTATTGATAAAGGAGTACTTTCCCAAACATCACAAGGAACTCCGCAGGGCGGATGTATTTCGCCTCTTCTGGCAAATATCGCCTTACATGGACTAGAAACGATGTTAAACAACTTTGCTAAAACACTCAATATGAGGAATAGTAAAGGAAACCAAATAGGCTGGCAAAAGAAAGTCCAATCACTAACTTTCGTTCGTTATGCCGACGATTTTGTGGTGCTTCATCGTGATTTAGAAGTTATCCAAAGATGTAGGAAATTAATTGCTGAGTGGTTAGAAGGTATAGGTCTGGAATTAAAGCCATCCAAAACCAGAATTGCTCACACACTGAACAAACTAGCCAGTGAAGACGGTAAAGCCGGATTTGATTTTCTTGGATACCATATCCAACAATATCCAGCCGGTAAATACGTTTCAAGTAAGAAAGGTAATGGAGAAATATTAGGCTTTAAAACCCTCATTACCCCAACAAGACAAGCAATTAAAGAACATCAAAGAAACATAAAAGGCATCATCAACGAAAACAAAAGTTCTTCTCAATCCCAATTAATACAGGAACTAAATCCTGTCATAAGGGGATGGTGCCAATATTATGAATTCTCTGATGCACAAACGCTCAACGAGTTTTCTAAGCAAGACCATCTGGTCTTTCTAAAACTACGAGCTTGGGGAAATTACCGATGTAAGAAACTCAAGGATGCTGAGAATAAATACTACACAAAAATCGGTAAAAGAAACTGGGTATTCGCTGTCAAAAGAGAAAGTAAAAATCCTCTAAGACTTTTGTTTCACAGTGATTTTAGTAGTAGTTCTACTGAATACGTAAAAGTTAAAGGCGAATGCAGTCCTTATGACGGCAACCTAGTTTACTGGAGTACCAGAATGGGTAAAAACCCTGACTTACCTCTCAGAAAAGCAACCCTGCTTAAACAACAAAAAGGTAAGTGTAAATGGTGCGGATATCATTTTCGTGAGGAAGACATCCTTGAAGAAGACCATATCATACCCACCTCTCTCGGAGGTAAGGATGATTACAAAAACCTTCAATTACTACACGGACACTGCCACGACCAGAAGACTACTTTAGACCTTATTGAAATTAGGAAAAAGGAAATATCTAATTCCCTCAAAGATTTAGATAAATTCTACGAAAAAGTCAATTACCTTTGGGTAGATGACATCCTAACAATAATTCCTAAAGCAAAAGAGGTCTACTGACAATAGATAATACATTGAGTAGCCCTGTGATGGGAAACAATAAGCGCACGGTTTCGGACGGGAGGGGTAGAGCAGAAATGCTCACCTCGACCCTACTGGAGTGGCTCAGCTCTGACGAGTCCCGCAAAAAATATGATACTACAAAAAAGCAGCCCCTCAACCATCTTCTATGCTAAAAGTTAATTTTTGCTAACAATTAACATAGTATAATAAGTATTAACAGTCTGGAGTGTTTCCTAATATACATAGGGGATAATACTTAGAATCAGAGTTTAAATTATTAAGAAATAAAACTAAAGGGTTGACTTTTTTTACTTTCTCGTTGATACTGCAATCTTTCTTGCCATCTCAATACTCTTTCCCATCTTTGTTGAGGAGAACTCAATTTCACAGATAAAATCTTCTCAACCATTGGCGTAAATATACCTTCAATTTCGTCAAATACTTTTAGAGGGTTTTTACCATAAATTGTAGGTATAAAAGGAATTTTACCCACAATATTATCTCCATGTTCCGCTTCAAAAGCTTCAACTTCTGGGAATTGATTGAGGCATTTATTTAAAACATAAACTACGGGAATTCCCAATTCTTCATCAATGGCTCTGATATCTTCGGAAATCGCGATCGCATCGGGAGTTGCTTCGACTACGACTACTACCACATTGGCACCAATAGGTAAACCAAATCTACCGGCATCCTCACCACCACCGCAGTCAAGAACTACAATTCCCTTGGTAGACAAAGCAATCCAAGCTTTTAAGGGGTTTAATGTAGCGTGGGAACAACGATTAGAATAAAGTTCTTCCATACGCAAAGCGCTAGTTCCCACAGACATCAGCGCTAGTTTGTCATCAAGAGCTTTTGTATACTTTTGAGTAAACAAGTCAGGTGGTTCAACTGAAAATTTCTTAACTTCATTGAATTGAGTACCGTAAAAGTCGCGGTAAAGTTGTTCGGAATCAAGTTGCTGAAACTCGTAAAAATCCTGCTCTGCTAGAGTCATGAGCGGAAGTTCCTTTAATTCCTCTTCTCCATATCCCAGATAGTGAGAAGTAAGATAGCGCGAAAGGGATCTATTAGTATCTGCATCCGCTACAATCATTGCTTTATCCAAATTTCTCAAACTTTGGATTAAACCCAATGAAGTAAAAGTCTTACCTGTTCCACCTTTACCCATAAAAGCTATGACAAGTTCGTTATTAGAAGATGCATTAACTGTATTGATAGTCATTTCAATATCTTGATGCTGCAAAAATATTTGTCCTTTTGAAAATGATAATCATTCATACTCGAATCAACAAGTGTTATGCGACAAAATAAAATAAGTGTTAATTAGAAAATTATGTTAGAAAAACTACCTTTAACTAAAAAATTACGTATTATTTTTGTTCTCCTTAGCCTATCATTTTGTGGTTGTAATAATTCCAACAACTTAAATAACAATTCTTATACAACAACAGTCAACACCACTACAATCCAAAAAAAATTACCACAAGTAGTGGTGACTACAAGTGTTTTATGCGACTTAACCTCACAAATAGCAGTAAAAACAATTAATCTTACTTGTTTAAATTCACCATCAATCAATTCCCAACTTTATCAACCAACAGCAGCAGACAAGCAAGCGATAAATCAAGGAAAACTAATTATTTTTAACGGCTACAATTTAGAACCAGGATTAGAAAAATTTATTCTCGCAAGTAAAAATCCAGCAACTAAAGTTCCAGTAGCGAAAATTGCTGTACCCACACCATTGATGATCACGAAAAACGGTCAAAAAGTTGCCGATCCTTACGTGTGGCATAATGCCAGAAATGCTGCCAAAATAGTAGAGGTAATTGGGAATAATTTAGCTAAAACAATACCGGAAAATGCCGAACTTTATAAAAGTAATAGTCAAAAAATAAAAAATCAACTTTTACAGTTAGATAGTTGGATCAAAACGAGAATTGAAAGTATTCCTCCTAAAAGACGTACCTTAGTCACAACTCATAATGCAATGGCTTATTATGTTCGTGCTTATGGTTTGAAATTACCGGAAACCTTGAGATTTATCAGTCCAACAGAACAAACATCAGAAGCAAAAGTTAAATTATTAGCTGAAAAACTTCAAAAGAACAACGTACCGACAATTTTTGTCCAGTCTACAATTAATCCTCAATTAATAAACTCTGTGGCAAAAGAAGCACAGGTAAATATATCAGAAAGACAGCTTTTTACTGAAAAATTGGGTTTTTCGGGAAGCAAAGCAGACACTTATCAAAAAATGATGACAGCCAATACTCGCACAATTTTAGAAGGTTTAGGGGGAACTTATTTGATATTTGAAAAATGAAGAGTTAGTTGTTAGTTGTTGGTTGTTACTCATTACTTAATTATTTGTTATCGCGTTGTTAGTGGTTAGTTGTTAATTATAAATTATAAATTATAATTTATAATTTATAAATTCTTAGTTGCGATAGCCTTGAAGCATTCACCTTTGACCTTTAATGATATTATGATTTGCGAATTATGCGAAAGGGAATTAGAAAAATTAACCGTCCATCATCTAATTCCTAAACATAAAAAAGGCAAGCATGGACCTAGAATTAATATTTGTTCTGCTTGTCATAAACAAGTTCATACACTGTTTGATAATAATCGTTTGGCAAAAGAATTAAATACCCTAGAGTTGCTTAAAGATGAACCGCAAATGCAGAAATTTTTAACTTGGGTAAAGAAACAGAAAACCGATAGAAAAGTTCAAGTGCGAGGCAAAAGAAAGTAGTATTATTATCGCCTATTTCCGTCTTAGAGGATGTTTAATAAGTATCGTTTTGAACGCAATTACCGGATTATCCCCTCTCTCCCACGCCACTTCCTACAGGGCGTGCCTGTTCCTCCGCAACGGAGTGGCTCCCCTTAGGGGGGTAACGGCTCCCCCTTTTTTAAGGGGGATTTAGGGGGATCTCAAAGTCAGTTTCGTTTTATTTATAACTTTTCAAACATCCTCTTAGTCCAATACATTATTGTCCGATGGGTATCTAAAACAGAATTGAGTTACAAACCATACTTTATCGCCCATGTTCTTATATTCATGCAGTATTGCAATATACTGCCGAAGTTTGGATAAGGATTTAAACCAGAAGCACCACCACTGCCTTTAAATAAAGATTTGTACAGTTTTGTGACAATATACTATTGACGAATCACCCTTATGGTAAAGACTATTGACTATTAACTAACGACTTATGAATAATTATGAAGCGAGTTTGTATTATTTTAGGTACCCGCCCAGAAGCGATTAAACTTGCTCCCGTAATTCAAACCTTCCAAAACTATGAAGGCTTTGACACCCAGGTAATTTTAACCGGGCAGCATCGGGAGATGGTTGAACAAGTGATGGGATTATTTAATTTAAAAGCCTCACGCGATTTAGAGATTATGCAGCCAAAACAATCTCTGAGTGATATTACCTGTCGTAGCTTGGGTGGATTGCAAGAGTTATTTGAGGAAAAGGAACCAAATTTAGTTATAGTACAGGGAGATACAACCACAGCATTTGCAGCAGCCTTAGCAGCTTTTTATAAAAAAATTCCTATTGGTCATGTAGAAGCTGGTTTAAGAACTGATAATATATTTAATCCTTATCCAGAAGAAGCCAACCGACGCTTGATTTCTCAAATCGCACAGCTACATTTTGCGCCGACACCTTTAGCTACAGAAAATTTACAACGTTCTGGGGTATTGGGTGAAATTCATCTCACAGGTAACACTGTAATTGATGCTCTATTGAATGTAGCCAACAGCGTTCCTCCTTGTGATGTACCGGGTTTAGAATGGGCAAATAATCGAGTTATTTTAGCTACAGTTCACCGCCGAGAGAATTGGGGAGAACCCCTGCAAACTATTGCAAAAGCCTTTTTACAGGTATTAGATAAATTTCCAGATACAGCCTTATTGTTACCATTACACCGTAATCCTACCGTAAGAGAGCCATTGCAGGAAATGTTAGGGAATCATCCCCGAATATTTTTAACAGAACCCCTAGATTACGGTCAACTAGTGGGTGCAATAATGCGATCGCACTTGTTACTTACGGATTCAGGAGGGTTACAAGAAGAAGCGCCGAGTTTAGGAAAACCAGTATTAGTACTTAGAGAGACAACAGAAAGACCAGAAGCAGTAAGCGCCGGTACAGCCAAACTTGTAGGAACAGATACACAGATAATTGTGAAGAATGCAGCTCAACTTTTAAGCAACCCAACTGCTTATGAAACAATGGCAAATGCAATTAATCCCTTTGGAGATGGGCATGCTTCAGAGCGTATTTTAGAAATTGTACAAAAATTCTTGAAAGTTAAAAATTAGCAATTGTAGAGACGTTGCAGTGCAACGTCTCAAGATCTAAATTCATAGAAAATGTGAGAAGCTGGAAACTCCCACATTCTATGTGGGAGATGAAAGCGACAAGGTACTTTTAAATACCATGACGCTTTCAGATGGGTGGTTAACCCGCACTAATGGTAAAGTTAGCCGATGACTTTGTTTAGAGCCGGTAACTTCCAAGCAGCACTGGTTTAACCCATACACCTGTTTAACTACGCAGGTTTACGAGCAGGAAACGCCGCGATCGCATTCCCTGGTATGAACTTTAACCGGAGGCGGAGCATCTCCGCCGGCGACCCTCTTACTCTAAACGTAGTACTTAAAGGTACGCCCGTCTGGTGAGG
>DESS01000286.1:0-14710 GCA_002361335.1 Richelia sp. UBA3308 | reverse complement strand
CCCATGAGCGACTGCCGAACCCGAAGGGTCAACTAGAGCCTCCGGAACAAGTCTGGAAGCTCCCGGCTTAAAGCCGGGGGTTGTTGACATGAGGATTTAGCAATCCCTATATTCTAACCTTTAACCTTGTCTAAAGGAAGCTCGATGACAAATTCGGCTCCATTTCCGGGAGAAGAAATACAATACAAATTACCATCATGTTTTTCGGTAACTATCTGATAACTAATTGATAATCCTAAACCAGTGCCTTTACCTTCTGGTTTAGTGGTAAAGAATGCATTAAATAGGTTATTTTTGACTTCTTCTGACATTCCTGGACCATTATCGGCGATGCTAATGGTAACTTTGTCAACCATAGCTGAGGTACGGATGGTAATAACGTTGGGATTTTTCTTAATCTGGGTGTAAGTTTTACCTTGATTGGATTCTTCTAAAGCATCAATTGCGTTTGCTAATAAATTCATGAATGCTTGGTTAAGTTGACCGGAATAACACTTAATTAAAGGTAGTTCTTCATACTCTTTAACGATTTGAATCTCAGGGCGTTCAGCTTTGGCTTTCAAGCGATGTTGCAAAATCATCAAAGTAGTTTCCATACCCTCATGAACATCAACCGGCTTTTTGTCAACCCCGTCACTACGGGAAAAATTACGCAAAGACTGCATAATATCACTTATTCGCTCAGTTCCCAATTTCATAGAACCGATCATTTTGGGTAAATCTTCTATGAGGTAATCTAAATCGATTTCTTCTTGGAAAGCTTCAATTTCTTCTGGTGGAGAGGGTAAATTAGCTTGGTAAAGACTTAATAATTCCAGTAAATCTTCAATATATTGATTGGCCATCAATAAGTTTCCTGAAATGAAACCAACAGGGTTATTGACTTCATGGGCAACACCTGCAACCAATTGCCCTAAAGAAGAGATTTTTTCTGTTTGTACCAATTGTGCCTGAGTTTGTTGGAGTGTTTCCAGAGATTCCTGTAACTGCTGCGACTTTATTTGTTCGCGGGAGTAAAGACGAGCATTTTCAATTGCTATAGCAGCTTGGGAGGTAAGTAACTTAAGAATTTCCAAACGGGAATTAGTAAAAGCACCAGTGGCTTGGTTGTTTTCTAGGTAAATAATCCCGGTGAACTTACTTTGGTAGAAAATGGGGGCGCATAAAACGGATTTAGGTTGTTGCCGTAGTATGTAAAAATCTTCTTTATAAATCCTTTCTTGAGTTGCGTCGTTGAGTACTAAAGGTTGTTGAGTTCTATTAACGTAATTAATAACGCTTAGGGGAATATCTTGACTTTCTTCTATGGGAGTTGATTGTAGTATAACTAAGTCATTATCTCCATTGGTATCGATGGCTTCGAGAAACAATCTATTGTCTTTGAGCAAAATTAGACAACCTTTTTGAGCCGCAGCATTTTCTATAATGATAGATAACAATTTTTCAAGGAGATTATCTAAAACAATTTCGCTGGTAATAGCTTCAGAAGCCTTGATTACCGTAGTTAAATCTAAAATATTATTGCTGTTGGTTGATGATTCTAATATACTCGCTGAATTGCTAACAATAGTTCTGGTGATGTCTTCTTCTGGTGCGGTGGTTTCGCTGCGGATAATTAAATTAGGATAACGTTGTTCTAAATCTTTTACTTTAGCTAAAGCATTCCAGCGAATATAACCGTAGTAAGCATCAGTCATATAGGTTTTAGCAATTTTATCTTTACCTAATACCAAGTAAAATTTTGCTGCTAATTCGTTAGCAAGTGCTTCTTCTTGAATGTAATGGTTTTCCTTTGCACCAGCGATTGCACGATCGTATAGATGCATCGCTTTGACATTAAGGGCGACAATTCTTGCTTTTTCGGCTTCTACTAAATCGTACTTATGTTGAAAATTGCAGGCTGCATGATGCGCCCATTTCCTCATTTTTTTCTGATTGATGGCGACTTTTTTGAGGTATTGCTTTTGTTCTATCGGTGTTACATTTTTGTAGTTAGCAAGCAGAGCAAGGGAGTAGTAAAAATTGTTGACGCAATACATAAAAAAGCCTGGATTACTTTCTTGGTATTTTTCAGTTAACCGGGCTGTTTGAATAGCATCACCAAAGTTATTAAAGGTATAATTTATAATAGTTTTACAAACATATATTGTACTTAACCAAGTAGAATTATTTTCTAATTTAGATATAATTTCCGCTTCCTTAAAGCCTTCAAAATCTAAAAATTGTTTTTGAAATGAATGGGATGAATAGGATGAATTTGCTTTCAAATTTAAAATAGTTTGTCTGATAGCCTTTAGAATTAAAACTATTACCGTTATTTTGAATTTTTGCGTCAGTACTATATAATTTAAAATTTTGTTATCGACAGATTCTAAATTTTATCCACAAAGAAATAAATTAATAGCTAGAAGCCAATTAATATAGCTAGCAGATTGGATATCTCCTGTTTCTAATCCACTTTGTATTCCCTCAAGTGCCGGTGCAATCATTTGATTAACAGGCTCTTTAAAATGCCAAATCATAGAATTGAACAGATTGTAAACTTTACATTTAAGGAAATTAGAATTAAATTTATGTAATACTAAAAGACCATTATTTCCGAATCTATATCCCCCTTCAATCTGTCCAAATTTATCACATAACATTGCACCATAAATACAGTAGCCATAAGTACTAAATTCAGAGTTACCATATTTAACAGATAAACGAACCATTGCTAATATAGTTAGTGGAAAAAGTAAAGATCCTGCTTGACTAGCTGCCGGATTAACTAGCATTAAAATTTTCATAGCTGCCAGTTTACATGGATCGGTCATTCTAGGTAAATAAGCTAAATCTTCAATTCGTTTTCCAGCTAAAATTAATTTAGTTTGTAGATATGATGCTAGGATATAGGTTTTTTTCGGTTTTGCAGGTAATCGTACACCAAGTAATTTTAAAACCTGAATCCCTATATCCAATGCTTCTGACATCCGATTTTGAGCAATACTAGACTGAATCTGAATTTTATATATTTTGACTTTATCCAGAATAGTATTAGCTTTTTGTAATGTAAGTATTCCTAAATTTTTTGATTTTTCAAAGTTACCGTATAAATATTCTGCTTCGGCTGCTTCTACATGTAGATTTAGTATAAGTTCATAGCTACTTTGCCAATTTTGATTTGTTAAAAGTGCCAAACCAATATTTAAATATTTAATAGCAGCTTCATAAGCTGTAGCTGACTTGGCTTTTTTCCCTGCGATTAGATTAAGTTTTGCTAATTCATATTTTTCAGATTGTTCGGTTAGTAGATTAACACCAAAATTTAATTGATTAACAATATCTAAAATATTTTCTGAAATTAATTCTGATGGTGTTTGCTTTAACAGTAACTGACCGATTTTCAGATGAGTAACTTGTTTTTCTGATTCAGGAATAAATGAATAAGCTGCTTGCTGTATGCGGTCATGTAAAAATTTATAGCCAACTTTAGAAATATTTGATTTTAAATTGATGATAAAAAATTGTTGATTATTATCTTGATTATTGTTTTATAAAATTTCATCAAATACTAAAGGAATCTTATAAGCTTCACTTAAAGGTAAAATTAATCCAGCTTGCAATGCTGCATCTAATTCCTTTCCAGTACTGACAGAACATTTTTCATTGACAATTGACAGCATATCAAGTGTAAATTTATCTCCGATACAAGCAGCTAATTGTAATACTTGCTGTGTAGATTGTGGTAACTTTTCAATTCTATTAACAACTAACTCTACGACACTTTTATCAGTAATACCTATAGCTTGAATTTGTTGAATATCCCACTTCCAAATTCCTTGATTATTCTCTTTATTCATGAGATAACCTAGGGGAGTAAAGTCGAATTTTAAAAGCTTTTCTTGGTAAAGAGTTTGTAGTAATTGGGTGATAAAAAACGGATTACAACCAGTTTTATTACAAATTAACTCAGCTAAAGTATTGACTCGTTCTGTATTATCCTTTAAAGTATCTTGTACTAAATGAATTACATCTGTAATCTCAAGTGGTTGTAAAACAATGTTATGAATAATCGCGTTATTTTTCTCTATTTCTTCTAAAGTTTGAATTAAAGGATGGGTGGGAGTAACTTCATTATCGCGGTAAGCTCCAATCAGTAACAAATATTTGCTTTCAGAGTCAGCAGTCAATATTTGCATTAAATTTAATGTCGCAGAATCCCCCCACTGCAAATCATCGAGAAAGATAACTAAAGGATGTTCTTTTTGAGCAAAAACATTGATAAACTTGGTGAATACGCGATTAAAACGGTTTTGTGCTTCTATTCCACCCAGTTGCGGTACTTCTGGTTGTTTACCAACAATCGGTTCTACTTCTGGAATTACATCAATAATTACTTGTCCGTTTACACCAACAGCAGTTAATATTTTGTTGCGCCATTGTTCTAACTCAGTTGTACTTTCTGTAAGTAATTGCTGCATCAAGCTACTTAAAGCCTGAATTAATGAAGCGTAAGGAATATGACGCTTAAATTGGTCAAATTTACCGTTAATAAAGTAACCGTGCTTTTCGGTAATAGGCTTATTAATTTCATAAACTACAGATGATTTACCAATTCCTGAATAGCCAGAAACTAGGATCAATTCACAGCTTCCTTTGCTAACTCTTTCAAAAGCCTCTAGAAGTTGTTTGACTTGAGTCTCTCTACCGTAAAGCTTTTGAGGGATAAGTAACTGACTTAATACGTCCAATCGTCCCGTTTGAAACTGGATAATCGTTCCCGTGATTTCTAACTGCTCGCGACATAATTCTAAATCAGCTAAAAGCCCTTTAGCTGTCTGATAACGATCTTCGGCATTTTTCGCCATTAACTTTACTACCACATTGGCGATCGCTTTTGGAACTTCTGGATTTAATTCTTGAATTGCTACAGGTTGCTTGGCAATATGGGAATGAATTAACTCTAAGGGATGGTTACTTTGAAAAGGTAATTGCCCGGTAAGCATCTCATAGAAAGTTACGCCTAGGGAATAAAAATCGGTGCGATAGTCAAGAGCGCGATTCATTCTCCCGGTTTGTTCGGGAGACATATATGTTAATGTCCCTTCAAGTTGATTGGGGTTAGTTAATTGTAGTTTTTCTTTACTGAGTCTTGAAGCGATACTAAAATCAGTAAGCTTAACTTGCCCTGTTTTAGAATTGATAATGATATTATCGGCTTTAATATCTTTATGAATAATATTGTGAGAATGCAGCGATACCAAACCTTTAGCCAATTGCACCCCAATATTTAAAAACTCCAGTAATTCTAATTTTCGGTTAGAAAGTACTTGCTTAAGAGACTGCCCGCCAAAATCTTCTAATACTAGTACCAAACGATTTTTATCGGTTTCAAGTCTTAATATCTTGACAATACCTTCTAAATCTAGATTTTCAGTAATTTTATATTCGTGTTTCAGACGAGTAATTGCATCTAGGGTAGGATAATCAGCCTTAAGAACTTTAAGAATTACTTTTTGCTTGTTTAGATGCGATATACCCCGATAGATAATGGTATTGATTCCTTCATAAATGACTTCTATAATGTCATAACCAGGAACCAAGGTAGATGTGATCATTACACAATCCTTCCTAGAAGAGTATAAATGTGTTTGTATATCTAGGATTCCCCAATATTCAGTATTTTTAACACCGATGGCAGAAAATTTGCTCAAATTTCAAAATTAACTCTCAATTAGAGCAAAAAAATAATTCCCTCAGACTGTAAGTCTGGGGCTATAAAAACAAAAGTTATCAATTTATGCTAAGATTCGACAAAAATTATTAAGCAAATATAGGTGATTTTGGTTGATAATTTTTTTCGATATAAAAATTGTCTATCGAATGAGTTTGTGCATAAATCATTAGTTCATCAAAACATTCAGAAAAAGCTAAAAAGACTATATCAACTATCTTAAAAGCGTTTTCTTTTTGTTCTGGTGTTAGTTGTAAATTATGAATAAATAGATATATCTCATCAATATTAATTGTATGACTACTTTCTACTGTTAAATGATTGTAATTTAAAAACAAATAATGTTTACCAGTAATTTTTTCCAGTTCTTGAGCAACTATAGCCGTAAATGGTAAACCTATATTTGATGTTGCTTCTATCGCTTCAATAATTATTAATCTCAAAATAGGATCGTTGAATTTATTACATAAAGAAAAAAGTTGATATGAAAGTTTACGTGTTTTTTGTATTGGTTCACCCCAAAAAAACGTTATTGAATCAATGAAATGAAGTCTGTTATTAAAACCTAGTTTTTCAATGTCTTCTAAAAACCATATCCAATGAGAATCATCTTCGTAAGTATGTTTGTTAATTATTTTTTGAACTGGATTATCCGTAGGCTCTTGACGAAGAACACATTTATTTAATTCAGCTAAACTCATTGCGACATGAGCGAAACAAGGAATCCAAACTAATCTCTGTCTGGGATCTATACTGTTATCTTGTAAAAACTCAAAAAATTGTAAATTTCTAAACTCTTGCTTTTTCTGTTCAATCAATTCTAAAACTTCTTTCATTTTAATTCTTTAGGTCAAGGTATAATCTTACTTAATTAAAGATGGTATTTGTACTAATCCCTGACACTATCTTTCAATAATTTAAAGATTCGCCAAATCAAAAATGTGAATATTAAATCACTAAAAGATTACAGGTCGAAAACTTTTATTTAAACAATCAAGCCTTAAATAAACTAACTTTTTCTGAAATGCTCCAAGAAAAAGTATTCAGGTTTAGCTGTCTTGTTTTAGTTTACTCACTAATTATTAAGTTTGACAAAATAATTTTGAAATGAGTAGGGGCTTAAAGTTATCTTTATGAAAATAAAAATAATTCGGATAAATACGGATAATTTAATCAACTTTCAACTTAGATAATATGTATTTAAAATCAAATCAAATTCAGAAAAAATACTGAAGCTTTATTGTTTTTTTTCGGGAAATTATTTATTTTTTAATTCATTGTTATTAATTACAACAGATGTAATTTTAATCAGGTACATTCCTACGGGTAGGGATGCCCTTAACACAAGAATTTTACAATATGGTGCCTGAAAAATGCTGTATATAGAGAAATGTAGAGATTGACGAATCGCAGTTTATATTGTATTAAAGGTTAGACATTTGGCGACAATTGTCAAGGTTTTTTGATGTATTTTGTGCTTAATTTTTGGTATAATTAAAGAATATTCGTTAAATTTTTTCTTGATAAGTATGCAAAAACCAAGCAGTTATCAAGGAAAAATTAAACGCTAATATTTTGATGTGCGGACGGCTCAGCCGTGCAAGCCTACTGAGGGATAACTGCTCCCATGCTCCCTGTGAAGTAGGAAGTGATGTCCGGCTTGTCTAGACTTCACAGAGCAGAAATACACTATATAATTGAAAAATTTCGTTTATAACTAGAACTTAGCGTTTTAGCACCAAATATATAGTTTGGCGCTAAAGCGCTACTACGAGCCTTGATGTTTATTAAGACTTCACGGCTACCGACTCTTCAATTTTGTCTTCCTCTTCAGGTAAACCCAAAATCGAACGATACAGATTTAGGTACTGTTTAGCCGAAAGATTCCAACTGAAATTCTGACTCATACCCCGTTGCTGCAATTCCATCCATTGCGGTTTGAAATGGAAGCCTTCCCAAGCACGTACCATACAAGTATACAAGTCCAGGGCTTCGTAGCGATCAAAGCAATAACCCGTACCTGCTTGATTCATGGGATCGTGATGGAATACCGTATCTACTAATCCCCCAGTACGGCGTACAATGGGCACACAACCGTAACGCATCGCTAACATTTGACTGATTCCGCAGGGTTCAAAACGACTCGGCATTAAGAATACATCGCTACCAGCGTAAATCCGACGAGCCAAAGCATCGTTATATAGTATATAGCTTGCCATCCGTCCAGGAAAACGAGATGCCATTTGCCACAGCTCGGTTTCGTAATTTCTGTCTCCCGTACCCAATACTATAAACTGAGCATTTGTATAAGATAAAAATTTATCGAGAACCTGCAAAATTAAATCAATCCCTTTCTGCTCCACCAAACGAGATACTATCCCAATTAAAAAGGCATTGCGATTAACTTCTAATCCTAATTCTTCTTGCAAAGCAATTTTATTCAGCTTGCGTTTGTCTAAACTCTCACTTGTGAAATTCTCTGCAATATACTTGTCTGTTTTAGGGTCATAAACTTCAGTATCAATACCATTGACAATACCCGATAACTTACCACTAATAAATGAGAGCAATCCCTCTAATTTTTCGCCATAATCAGCCGTCTTAATCTGTTCGGCATAAGTTGGAGAAACTGTAGTTACTCTATCAGCATACTGTACCCCAGCCGCCATGGTATTATGTCCTTGCATATACCAAGGACACCAGGTAATTTTCTCTAAATACCACCGCCAAGGACCTTGATAAGCTAAGTTGTGAATCGTAAATACTGTACTAATATCCGGAGATTGATGCAGCCACACCGGAAGCATACCCGTGTGCCAATCGTGACAGTGGACTAACTCCGGTTTCCAGTAATTCCAACAAAACTCGGCAGCACCATTAGCAAAAAAAGTAAAGCGCCAATCTTCATCATCACCACCATAAATTTTGCGCTGTGAAAAAGCCGGATGTCCAAATAAATACAAAGGAATATCAGTACCAGAAAGTACCGATTCGTAAACCGCAAAATCATTGAACATGGCATATCCCCACCAAATAGGCTCGGAAGGGATTTCCATTTTGTCCGGCAAAAAACCGTAATAAGGCATGAAAATTCGGACATCATGCCCCATTGTTCGTAAAACTTTTGGCAATGCGCCTACAACATCACCCATTCCGCCAACTTTTGCTACCGGAGCCGCTTCTGCTGCTACAAATAGAATCCGCATTTGTGTTATCAGTTATCAGTTGTCAGTTATAAGTTATCAGTTGTTGGTTGTCAGGTGATAGTTGTTAGTTGTTGCTTGTCACTAATTCTTAAATCTTAACTGCGGTGCTACTAACTCCCCTCTTCTAACTCCTAACTCCTAACTGCTTAAACGCGTTGAATCGTAGCGAAAATCTCATCTAAGATTTCCTGCGCTCCTTGTTGGCGCAAACGCTGCGCTAGTTGACTTCCTAACTTCTCTGGCTCAGAAATGGAACCGGAAACAGTGTCTTTAACCCGCTTCGTACCATCAATGCTGGCAACTATTCCAGTTAGAGTGAGTTCTCCACCATTAATTTCAGTATTTACGCCAATAGGTACTTGACAACCGCCTTCTAAGTCCCTTAGGAAAGCTCTTTCAGCAAGAGTGCGATCGCGAGTTTGGGGATGTTCGATTTCTTTGAGCAAAGATATCAGTTGTTTATTATCGGAAAGGCATTCAATGCCCAATGCGCCTTGTCCGACGGCGTGAAGGGAAATCTCCTTGGGTATAACTTGATGAATGCGTTCTGCCATTCCCAAGCGTCCTAATCCTGCTGCGGCCAATATTAAAGCGTCGTATTCTCCCGCATCAAGTTTGGCAAGACGGGTATTCAAGTTACCGCGTACATCTTTAAACTCGAAGTGGGGAAAATGATGCCGCAATTGCGCCAAACGTCGTAGAGAAGATGTACCTATAACCGCACCTTGGGGTAAGGTTTCGATTTGTTTATCTTTATACTTTTCATGTACAACCAAAGCATCAGCCGGATTTTCTCGTTCGGTAATCGCCGCTAAACCCAGCCCTTCTGGTAAACGAGTAGGTAAATCCTTCAGAGAATGAACTGCAAAGTCAATCTCCCGATTCATCATTCCCAATTCCAGCTCTTTGGTGAAAAGTGCTTTGTCACCAATCTTCGCTAATGCCACATCCAAGATTTTGTCACCTTTGGTTGACATGGTGTGAACTTCAAACTTCACCTTAGGGAACCTTTTAGCAAGTTGTTCCTTTACCCAGTAGGTCTGGATGAGAGCGAGCTGGCTTTTACGAGAACCGATGCGAATAGTGGTGGTAGGACTAGAAACAACTGATGTCATAAACCAATTTGTCGTCTTTGAGGAGATATATTCCTTATATAGACTACCGCAGTCAGGGACTCCAAAACTGTATTCATATAGTTAAGGTCAAGTAAATTTCCGCACTTTTTTACATTAGTTTACGAATTTTTGTAAAAAAATTTCGACAATTAATGTGGAGACGCAAAAATTTGCATCTTATAAGCAAGTTATTGTCTTAATTACTGGTATAATTTTCGGAAAAATAAATTTTCAATTATAAAGAATAATTAATTTTTTACGGTGAAAGGTCAAAGCTATTAAATACCTTTGCTACAAATTAAATAAGCCAGAGGTCCACAGAGCGTCTGGCAGCGAAGGTACTCGTTTTTGAAACAGCTTGATATAAACTTTATTGTAAATAGCATTTCGGGAATTCTTCCGTTGTCGGAATTGGGGTGGAAACCTCGACAAAGCCGCACTTTTTGTTGCGCCGAACATCAGTTTTTTATAAAAAAATAAACCTGACTCTAGAAAGAAGAAATAATTTTTGTCAGGTAATACTGACTCAAATATCAACTGGATTGTTTGCGGTGGTAACGGACATAGCTTGGGACAACAACGTCCCTTTATGAGTAGATTTATGGGAAAAATACTCAATCAATGGTGAGAAAAATCTTAATTAGTAGCCCATTTTATGATTATTTAAAGCTATTAGGTAAATGTATTAAACAATTTGTAAGCATAAAAAAACCGGTTTGTAAAAAACCGGGTTTACAGGTTTGCAAAATTATCGTCAAAGTCAAATATGAATGCAAATGCCACTTCTATATTTATAGAAACTTAGTTCAAGGATTCTGAGGTATTACTACCCACAATTTGCTTCTTAAATGATTCAATTTCTGCGGCTAATTCTTTTCTAGTAGGTGCTTTGAGTAAATAACGGAAAACAAACCAACTTGTATAACCAATGCCAATTAGCTCAAAAACTGGGCAAAGCAAAGGAAAAGTATTTACCGCAGCTAGCATTGCTAACACTACCCTGAATGTAACAAATGATGCTAAAAACAGAGTAAGTACCACCAACGGTGTTTTATATGCTCTGTAAAACTTGTTGAAGTCTTGAGGAATCTCCGCCAAGAATTGAGAAGTTTTTCCTTCAATAGTTTCCAGTTCATTGGCAGTTGTCTTGGCAGATGGTACTTTAGCTAAAGTTTGGGGTTTAGTAACATCGAAACCTGGCATCTCGTTTTGTAAAGTAGTATTTACCTTTTGTGGTTCTTTAAATTCTGTCTCCATTTTTTTCTCCTTAGTTTGATATAGTTAATAACTGAAATATTAGGGGCTTCTAATCGTTATTGAAAGCACCCTTAGATTTTTATGACAAAGTTTCGTTTAGCCTATTCCAGAATAACTCCGTGGGAAGAACGTCAACATATTTACTTTACTGTTAAAAAAAGATAAGATAAAAGTTTGATTTATTGTTACTTTTGAATTGAGCTAAAACTATAAAGTTGCCTCACATCTGACCCGTTCGTGGGTCCCGTGGGGCGAGGGGGCAGTGTGAGATGAATTTTTGGGTGATGACGGGCACCCTTGACGAATTGACGTGCAACCAATCAATCCACAGGATTGACAGGGAAGCTGGTCGATGAGGAGTCAACTTCAGAAAGCACTAAACTGCCAGCACTTAAGTCTTATAGAAAAACAGAGCAACAATTAGCTATCATTACTTGTCGTAAATCCGTTAAGAAAAAAGGTAGTAAAGCACGTCGCAAGCTTGCTAAACGCGAATCGCGAATACATCAACGTATCGCAAGAGCTAGAATTGACCATGCTTACAAAACCGCTCATACTTTACTCAGAACTGGCAAAAAAGTTTTTATACATGTTGACGATTGGCTTTGCCAGTGCCCAAAGGGCAATCGCGCTAATTTTATTGTGGTTATAGTTTGAAAACACGCCCTAGGGCAATAGCAGTTAAACCTGCATATACATTGTTAAGCCCTTGTGATGATTTCATCTTTACTGATTGCAATATACGTGAATATTGGGATGAACAACAATCGCTGCTTGTTGATAGAGATATTAATGCCGCTATCAATATAAAGCGTATGGGGCTGGGACTGTTCCCCACAATAAGTGCGACTCGTTCGGTCGAAACCGAAAGGAGGATGACCGGCTCCCGATAAATTATCGGGGGACAACTTAACAACTTTATAGGTGAGTGGAAGTACCCTAGAAACCACAAGTCCTATCCCACAGACACAGTGGTGAAAGCACTTCCCCTACGGTAGCGACTAGCCCTCAATCCGTAAAGCAGGGATGAAAGGTTAAAGTAGCAGGTAGCCTAAAACCTGTGTGACTGAGCAAGTTCATATGGATAGCACCATGCAAAAGTACGTATAACCATCTAAAGGGGAAACCAGTGAAATAAGGCTGATACACTGGGAGTCCCAAAAGGGCAAAAACTAAGGGTATCAATGATATTTATCATTAGTTGATTTGTGTTACCCGATTTATAGGTGGATAGTACTATCCTAAGTGGACAAAACAATGGTTATTAGGAACGAAGTAACCCCATTGCTCTCTCTGTTGAAAGGTCGATTTTAACAGTAGTCAGCTAAGATGCAACATCTGGAACAGTTTCAGGAAACATCGGGTAAAGATTTACTCAGAAGCAAAAGTCTTAAGTAACTTTAAGAACAAGCTGACGGACTTACGGCAAAGTGGATGATATAGCGAGGAATAGCAATGAATACGACTAAATGCCGAAATAATTTCAGGATAGTATGGGAATCCGATATACCTACTTGTATAGGGGTAGAACTTGACTACAAATGGTCAGAAATACCTTGGAAACAAGTAGAAAAACGGGTTTTTAAGTTGCAAAAAAGGATATATCAAGCCTCTAGTCGTGGCGATGTCAAAACTGTTCGCGGGCTACAGAAAGTTCTGATGAAGTCCTCGAGTGCAAGAACATTAGCTGTAAGAAGGATCTCCCAGGATAACCAAGGTAAAAGAACTGCCGGAATGGGGTAAAATCCCTAACTCAAAAGCAAAGAATTACCATGGTCAAAAACCTAAGTATCGGAGTCAAAGCCAATCCTACTAGAAGGATCTGGATACCTAAGCCCGGTAAAAAGGAAAAGAGACCTCTAGGAATCCCAACCATGAAAGATAGAGCTATCCAAGCTTTAGCAAAAATAGCTCTGGAACCAGAATGGGAAGCACACTTTGAACCCAACAGCTATGGGTTTAGACCAGGACGCTCATGTCAGGATGCAGTAAAAGCAATCTTCCAGGCAATAACCCTTAAATCAAAATACGTTTTGGATGCGGATATTGCCAAGTGTTTCGACAAGATAAATCATGAACGATTGCTCCAGAAACTAAACACCTTTCCAAAACTAAGAAGGCAAATTCGTTCTTGGTTAAAGTCAGGCGTTATGGATGGAAAAGAATTGTTCCCAACATCCGAAGGAACTCCCCAAGGTGGAATTATATCTCCGCTATTAGCGAATATAGCCCTACACGGTATGGAAGAGCTAGTCAAGAAAACCGCTGAGAATTTCGACATGAAACTCAACGGTAGGAACAAACAAATCCCCAAAGGGGATAAACGCAGTTCCATAGCTTTGATTAGATATGCCGACGACTTTGTAATTATCCACGAAGATATCAAATCCGTAAATAAATGCAAAGAAGTCATTACTAAATTTCTTAACGATATGGGATTGGAATTAAAACCCAGTAAAACAAGTCTTATTCATACTTTACAAGAATATGAAGGTAAGAAACCAGGCTTTGATTTTCTTGGATTCAATGTTAGACAATATAAAGTTGGACAATATGTATCCGGAAAGACTTCTCATGGTAAATTACTAGGTTTTAAAACCATAATCAAACCTTCCAAAGAGAGCATAATCAAGCACTACCGTAAAATTCAAGAGTTAATCAATAAATCTAAGGGATTATCCCAGAAAGAATTAATAGGCAAATTAAACCCAATAATAAGAGGAAATTGTTACTACTACTCAACAGTATGTAGCACTCAAACCTTTGATAAATTGGATGCCCTTCTATTCTGGAAATTATGGAAATGGGCGGTGAATAGACACCCAAGTAAAGGGAAAGTATGGATTAAACAGAAATACTGGAAAACCATAGAATCCGATAATTGGGCATTTTCAAACAGTTCGGAAAAACCTACAAAACTTTATAAACATAGCGATACAAAAATATCCGACTATGTAAAGGTAAAAGGAAACGCATCTCCCTACGACGGAAACCTAATTTATTGGAGTTCCAGAATGGGGAAAAATCCAGAATTACCCTTAAGATTAACCAAATTACTCAAGATACAAAAAGGTAAATGCCCACACTGCGGACTAACGTTTAAGGATGGGGATCTAATGGAAATCGACCATATAACACCCAAATCTAAGGGTGGGAAGGACACATATGAAAATCTTCAAGTACTTCATCGACATTGCCATGACAAAAAGACTTTCTTCGATAGTCAGAAGTATTAATGACAGTAACCGCTTTGTTGAGGAGCGGAATGATGCGAAAGTATCACGTTCCGTTTTGAAGAGCAGTGGTTTCCGCGAGGAAATCACTGACTTTAATAATGCCGTAGAGGGAATCGAGTAGTAACCAAATCTACTACCAGTAGTACCTCGAAGGAAGTTGCGCGACCTGAACTGGTCAAC
>DESS01000160.1:33635-33800 GCA_002361335.1 Richelia sp. UBA3308 | reverse complement strand
AATTTTGTCTAAGTACTTATAATTTTTCTTGCTGACCTACTTAATGTGCTTTTAAATTGAGGGGTGTTTAACTAAAACATATGGGTTTAATTCCCCGCCGTCACACGGTGGACTAATTGAGTTGGGGCGGAGCCGGAATCGGTCCGCCTCCGGTCTAAATCCCCA
>DESS01000160.1:33013-33551 GCA_002361335.1 Richelia sp. UBA3308 | reverse complement strand
TCTTCCGCTCAAACCTTCGTTTAAAGCAAGCACAATGACGATTGAGTGGTAAACAGACCACTACTTTTTATTTTTGACTAACAAACGCGAATTTTTCTTCCTTAAAGGTCATTATTATATCGATGTTGCACTCACATTTTGATACCGAAAATCAAGGTCATAAATCTTTTGTGTTACCAGGTGCAAAACCGCAGTACAATCCCGATCGCCCTGGGCAGGTAAAGCATATTTTTCTTGATTTGAGTTTGGATATACCAAACCAATTTGTTCGTGGTATTTGTAAAATAACTTTAGCGCCAATAGGTGACGATATAAAACGCTTACAGTTAAATGCTGTCAATTTAAATATTGAGTCGGTTGTAGTTGAGGAAACTGCACAGAAGTTTGACTATGATGGCGAACATCTAGATATCCAACTTAGTTCCCCGACTGAAGTTAACAAGCAAGTTGAAATTACTATTGACTATTGGATAGAAAAACCCCAACGTGGTATTTATTTTATTCAACCGGATGAAAATTATCCCAATAAACCGACTCA
>DESS01000160.1:5998-32988 GCA_002361335.1 Richelia sp. UBA3308 | reverse complement strand
GACTCAGGGAGAAGATGAGGATTCTCGGTTTTGGTTTCCCTGCTTTGATTATCCTGGACAATTATCCACTTCGGAAATTCGGGTAAGGGTTCCTAAACCAATGATGGCGATTTCTAATGGTACCTTAGTTGCTACTTCTGAAGATGAGGAAAATAAACTTTATCAAGTTTATCACTGGTTGCAAAAGGAGGTTCATCCTACTTATTTAATGACTCTTGCTGTAGGTGATTTTGCTGAAATAAAAGATGATTGGCATGGTAAACTGGTAGCTTACTACGTAGAAAAGGGACGAGAAACTGATGCCAAACGTACCATGAGTAAAACTCCGCAAATGATGGAGTTTCTCAGCGAAAAATACGGTTACACTTATGCTTTTCCTAAATATGCTCAAGTCTGCATTGATGACTTCATTTTTGGGGGAATGGAAAATACTTCTACTACCCTTTTAACCGATCGATGTTTACTTGATGAAAAAGCAGCTATTGATAACCGTAAGTCTGAAAGTTTAGTTGTTCACGAATTGGCACATCAGTGGTTTGGCGATTTGGTAGTAATTAAGCATTGGTCTCATGCTTGGATTAAAGAGGGAATGGCTTCTTATTCTGAGGTGATGTGGACGGAACATGAATATGGTTCTCAAGCTGCAGATTACTATCGTTTGGAGCAAGCACGCACTTATATTGCTGAAGATAGCAGTCGCTACCGTCGTCCGATGGTAACTCATGTTTACCGGGAAGCGATTGAACTTTACGATCGCCATATTTATCAAAAAGGCTCCTGTGTTTATCATATGATCAGGGCGGAGTTGGGAGAAGATTTGTTTTGGCGGGCTATGGCGCAGTTTGTTAATGATAATGCTCACCAAACTGTAGAAACCATAGATTTATTACGAGCAATTGAAAAAGCAACTGGTCGTAATTTAATGTTTCTTTTCGACCAATATGTTTATCGTGGCGGACATCCCGATTTTAAAGTTGCTTATGCTTGGGATGGGGATGCTAATTTGGCGAAGGTTACGGTTACTCAAATAATGGTTACTTCGGATGATAAAAATAATCAAAGTTTGTTCGATTTAAAAATTCCCATTGGTTTGGGCTATATCGATGGAACTGACTTGAAAGTTTTTACGGTACGTGTGAATGAGAAGGAACAGAGTTTTTATTTCCCCTTGGATAAAAAACCCGATTTTATCAGCTTTGATGTGGGAAATCATTATCTGAAAACTGTTGCTTTAGAATATCCTATACCCGAGTTGAAAGCCCAGCTTATAAATGATCGCAATCCCGTTTCCCGGATTTACGCTGCACAAGCTTTGGCGAAAAAAGGCGGTGATAAAGCCCTCAAAGCATTGTCTGAGTCTTTAAAAAATGATGATTTTTGGGGTGTGCGTGTAGAAGTTGTTAAACAGCTTGCAGAAGTTAAATTAGATCAAGTTTTTGATGTTCTGGTTGAGTATTTGTCAGATGAAAATGCTTACGTGCGCCGAGCTGTGGCACAAGTACTAGGTAAAATCAAAACGAACTCAAGCTTAGAAGCTTTGAAGAAATTATCTCAAATTGGGGATGATAGTTACTATGTAGAAGCCGCTGCATTAACTTCCATCGGCTCCATTGCTGCGACAATGGGAGAAGATAAACACAAGGAAGCAGAAGTTTTACAGCTCTTAGAAAATACTTTGCGATCAAAATCCGGTTGGAATGAAGTTGTTAGAAATGGGGCGATCGCTGGTTTAGCTGAATTAAAAACTTCCCAGGCAGCTTTAAATATAATCCTTGATTATACCAAATTAGGTGTACCGCAACCTCTACGCTTGGGAGCAATTCGGGCTTTAGGTAAAATTTCTGTTGGTCAAAATAGTGTCAATTTGGAAAGGATTTTGGAAAGATTAAGCAAACTTTCTCAAGAAACTTTCTTTTTAACCCAAATTGCTGTTTCTTCTGCCCTCGGACAGATGGAAAATAAAAAAGCGATCGCAATTTTACGCTCTTTAGCCGAACAAACCCCAGATGGGCGCGTGCGTCGTAATGCCCAGGAGCAAATAGATAAAGTGGTTCAGAAGACTTCATCTGATGGCGCGATAAATGATTTACGTTCCCAACTCGAAGAAGTTAAAAAGCAAAATCAAGAACTTAGAAGTCGTTTGGAAAGCTTAGAAGCGAAATCTAATTAATGCCAAAATCTCCAATCAAGTCATGCCTTAGCTAAAGTGCAGACGTTATATGATGTCCGCCAAATTACCCATAATATCAAGTCCGGCTAATTACTTACTATATAACCCACATCTTCATTGATGGCGGTTATTACCCACCTAACATGAATACTTATTACTCATTACTCAACCCCACAGCTTGGGCTAATTTAACCGGACATGATATTACATGCTACTGCTGAAAATACCGACCTGCCATGGGGAACATCACTTAAACGAAGGAAGAAGGAAGAAGGTTGGAATTGGGATGGGGTATAATACCCAACCCAATTCCTCCACCGTAGGTTGCCGCTTGTTTTAAACCCATATGTTTAAGTTAAAAAAATATAAAAGATATTCTAATGAATACTATAGATAGCTATTTAAAATTTTTTCCGTTTAAGTAATTTGAAATCTGGATAATAGTATTTTTTGATACTTTTTTTGGAGAATCGCTAGCAATCATAAATTGCTTATATATATCTAGGATTAAGTCTCAAACAAGGTGACTTAATCAAATTTTTGTCCTATTAATATTTTTTCATAAATATTCCTTGAATGCTTAATTATCAACGGTATAAAAGTATATTTATCTATTAAATCTAAGTATAAAAACTAGAATAAGAGTCTGTTAAACTGTGATCAATTAAACACGTGTAAATAATAGTAACAGCTTTGAGTCTATGGGGTTTATTCTACGTATACACAATTCAAAATGTTCTTTTTAAAGCTAGTATTATTTGATATCTCCATGGATGATTTAATTTGACAGCTGAACCGTTGGCTAAACCCTCAGATATCAAGCTTACTTTTAGCGCTTTATCGTTAAGTTTTTGTTACATGTTGTCATTCGGAAACGATGGTTTATGCCTAAAATTTCTCTTCCTGCTCCGGCTGCTTCCCCTGCTCCCTTCAATCAATTCGGTAATCGTAAGGGCGGCATGGGAGTATTTGTGGGACATTTGATTTTCCTGTTGGCTAAAACAAATTTGATCGTAATCGTAATGGGGGTTTTTACTGAATCATATATTAAGATATGATAAATTTTCTTCGTCAAGCTTGATTAATTTAGTTTCTGTTAATACAACATTATTGTATACATGCATACTTAGTGTAATTTTTAATGCATAATTTATACATTCATGGTAAAGTTTTCATAAAGATTGGTCCAAGTAAAGTATTTTGAAGTTGGTTGATATTACTATTTTAAAAGTGTGATAAATTTTATATGCCAAAATAGCAGTTATTTTAGGTGAAACCGATCTAAGGATAAATATTTGTTTCTTATTGATAAACAAACGTTGAAATTGCTTTGAGAATTTAGTTTTGAAAGTTGAATTAATTAAATAACTGAAAAATGCTGCTATGGTCGGAGTAAAATTTTTGCTCAAAATATTATTTAAGACAGTTGAGAATAATGCTTTTGGGTGTCACAGTACTATCGTAATCAGAAAGAGAAGGCGCGTTTAATATTATTGTGCGGGATGGTTTGAAATGCGTAAGCCTGTGTTAACAATTTTTTACCAATATAATCCTTGGAACAGTACGATTGGAGGAATACAAACATTAATCAATATTTTTATCAAGTATGCTCCGAATGAGTTTGAGTTGAGGCTTGTTGGAACTGCAGATAATAAGGATGAACCTTTAGGTAGATGGCAAAAAAGAGAATTTGTAGGAAAAGAAATAAACTTTCTGCCTGCCTTTGTGGTGGAAGACGATAACTTTAGGGGTTTGATTCCAACTACGGTTAAATATACTGCGGCGATGATGGGGCGTTGTTATGCCTCTGATTTTATGCATTTTTACAGATTGGAGCCGACTTTAACAACATTTAAATGGAAAGGGGAGAAAACTTTATTTATTCAGAACGATATAAAAAAGCAGATGACATCTGATAAAGAAAAAAATGCGATTCTTTGGCGAAGATTCCCAGCAGCTTATTTTGCTTTAGAACGGTTATTAGTAGGACAGTTTGACCATATTTACTCCTGTAATAGCGACTCGATGAAGCTATATCAACAGCGTTATCCTGACATATCAGACAGGGTAAGTTTGTTGAACAATACTTTTGATGAAGAAGTTTTTTATCCACTGTCTAGCGAGCAACGCGATCGCCAAAGGCGGGAGTTGGCGAAAAAGTTGAATAAGCAGGAAAATACCAGGTTTGTGCTGTTTGCGGGAAGGCTGCATCCCCAAAAAGACCCCTTATTATTAATACGTTCGATAAAAGCATTACAAGAGCCTGATATTCACCTGTTAATAGCAGGTGAGGGTGAATTGGCAGCTAAAGTACGTAACGAAATTAATTCTTTAGGACTGGTGGATCAAGTAACAATGCTGGGAATAGTTCCACAAAAAGAACTATCGGAGCTACATCGGGCTTGCAATGCACTAGTATTAACCAGTGCTTTTGAGGGATTACCATTTGTGGTGTTAGAGGCGCTTGCTTGTGGAACCCCAATCGTAACCACACAAGCAGGTGAAACTCCTTCATTGCTGTCATCCGATAGTGGGGTTGTTTGTCGCGCGCGTTCACCTGAATGTATCGCGGATGCATTGCGTAAAGTTGTAATGCATCCGGAGAATTATCCAGTATCTTCTTGTATAAAAAGCGCTGCTCCTTATGCTGCAAGTACTGTAGTTAATCAAGTATACAGTCAAATGTGGCAACGGTGGGAGCAACGCATTAAACAATCCGCAGTGCCCATGGCGCTGACTTAAACATCTTGAGAGCAAAGACGAGCGAAAGATGAAAATTGCTGTAATTGGTGCAAAAGGTCTACCTCCTAGACAGGGTGGAATTGAACATTATTGTGCGGAAGTTTATCCACGGATGGTAGCTCAAGGTCATAGTGTAGATTTATTTGCTCGCTCTTCTTATACCGATAGTTCTTGGTTAGAGAACTATGATTTTAAGGGCGTAAAAGTGATTTCTTTGCCAGATATGGGTGTGAGGGGGGTAGATGCTTTTGTCACCTCTGCACTAGGGGCATTAGCTACCACTAGTAAAAGATACGATATCATTCATTTTCAGGCTCTAGGTCCATCTTTATTTACAGGCTTATCGAGAATTGCAACGAAATCAAAAATCGTTGTGACCTGTCATGGATTAGACTGGCAACGCGCCAAATGGGGCAATTTTTCTACCCGTTTGATTCAAATGGGCGAACAAAATGCAGTACGTTGCGCTGACGCAATAATTGCAGTATCTGATGCCCTTAAAACGTATTTTTTACAAACCTACGGTAAGGAAGTGGTATATATACCTACGGCTCCAGCTAGCTATGCAATGTCGGATCCAGATTTTTGTTATGGCAGAAAATTGGGACTTGAGCAGGGACGGTATATGTTATTTCTTGGTAGATTGGTACCGGAAAAACGTCCGGAATTACTTGTGGAAGCCTTCAGAAATTTACCACCATCAAACTGGAAGCTTGTTTTAGCTGGAGGTGTGAGCAATACAAAATCCTTTACTTCAAAGTTATTAGATTTAGTTGCACATGATCGCAATATCATATTTGCAGGGGAACTTCGAGGAGCGCGTTTAGCGGAGATTGTCAGGGGATCTGGGTTATTTGTTCTACCTTCAGATGTGGAAGGATTGCCCATGGCAATGTTAGAAGCGATGCGTGAAGGAATTCCGATATTAGCAAGTAATATTCCACCCCATCAGCAATTGATTAGTGGGGGAAGAGGGCGGCTTTTTGAAGCTGGTTCCTTAGAATCTTGTATTAAGGAACTATCTTGGGTTATCGAAAACTCAACTCATATGGCAGCAATGGCACAAAATGCACAGAAGTATGTAAATGTCAATTATAGTTGGGACTCGATTACCAAGCAAACCTTAAGGTTATACAAAACTTTAATGGACTTGCCTTCAGAAGTTAATACCAAAAAGACTGAAAAGGAATTGGCGGGGGTTTTTGAAGATTAGGCTGTCTTGCTGTCTTGCTGTCTTGCAAAAGTATCAAGGTCATAAATATCAAGGTAATAAGTATTAAATCTCCTTGCTAAGAATGAAATAAACACTCGCTAATCAAAAAATCAGTATTTATAAAGGTTTTGGCAAGTGTTTCTTGAAAGGAACTGAGTCAGGAGTGAGGAGTTTAGGGTTTGAAATTTTTTCTCCCCCGAACCCGATCTCCTCTCTTCTTAGTAAACGTTATAAGAAAGAAGCGACATATGGAGAAAGGTATTTCATCCTTATTAATGGTTTTAAAGCGGCGGAGTGTGCCTGCACTGGCGACATTTGCTGCGGTAATTAGTGGGGCTTTTGCTTATCTAAGTGTTGCACCGAATGTTTATCAAGCTCACGCACGGTTGATGCTAACAGGAAAACAGGTGAGTGTTTCTGAATTGGGTAGAGATTTAACTCAAGTTGGCAATGCTGTACCTGGTGGCTCTAGCCCCCTAGCGGATCGCGCTGAGTTGGTGAAGTCGCAAAGGGTTTTAGAGAAGGCGATCTCCATATTTAATTCTCAATATGCTCAATCAACGGAAGATAAGCCATTGGGTGGTGAAGAGGAGTTGGTAGGGGAATATTTACGTAAAGACTTGAGTGTAAAAATAGTTCCTGCAACTAATATTCTCAAATTAAGCTATGAAAATAAAGACCCACTTTTAGCGGCTTCGCTGCTGAATGCTGTAAGTGCGGCGATGGTAGAGTACGATATTAAAGCTATTAGTTCCGAAGCTACAAAAGTGAAGGAATTTTTAGAAAATAAACAAGTTCCCATGGCCAGAGCTAAATTGCAACAAGCTGAAGCGGCAGAAAATCGTTACAGACAAGCTAGCGGTATTGTTTCCTTTTCACAACAAACTGAATCTTTAGTAAAGAATTTAGCATCTCTCGAACAAGAAGAAAGAACTTTAACAGCCTTACTCCAACAAGCGCGATCGCAATCAGCTTCTTTACAAGGAATTACAGATGCTGGGAGTTTGGGTAGTGCTTATTCTTCAGTACGCAGCGGTATGGATGAAGAAATAAGTAAGATGCGAGCTAATCTAGCAGAGTTGGAACAGCAGTTGGTGGAAGCGCGTTTGCGGTTTACTGAAAATCATCCCCAACTAATACAGTTGGTGGAAAAACGGGATGCTTTGCGTCAGATGTACCAACAGGAATTAGCTAGGGTATCATCCTCAAGTAAAGCTGTTGCTGCAGATAAGATAGCTTCTGACAAACTTTCCCAGGATTTTACTTCTAAGTTAATTACAAATGAAATTGAACGGTTGGCGATTGAAAGGAAATTAGCCACTGTACAAGCACAAACTTCCGATTTACAAGCTCGTTTAGCTCAACTACCAATAAAACAACAACCTTTAACGACGCTTATGCGCCAACGGGAAGAAGCAGCTTCGCGTTTAAAGTTTCTGCAAAGCAAATTAGAGGAAGCAAGGATTGCTCAAGCGCAAAAGGTGAGCAATATCCGAATTATAGAATCAGCTAAAGTTCCAAAATTGCCATCTTCGCCGAAAAAAACTGTAGTTTTGGGACTTGCTGCGTTTTTCGGGGGTATTTTAGCTACTGGCGTTATCTTACTACTAGAGTTGATGGATAACACCTTAAGAGATGCCAGGGAGGCAGAAGAAATTCTCAATTTACCATTACTGGGAGTACTTCCACGTTTACCTGGTAAAACTTTGGTTTTAGAACCTGCAGACAGATTTTTAGATGAAGTTGGTTTGGTTGAACCTTACCGAATGCTGTTTAAAACTTTGGAGTTTCGTAGTAATGTGCTGGACAAAATCGTAGTTAGCAGCACTATCTCCGGTGAAGGTAAATCGGTAGTAGTTTCTCATTTAGCCGCAGTTTCGGCGATGTTGTCACGAAAGACACTGATAATCGATGCGGATTTACGCAGACCAGTACAGCATACTTTGTTTAATTTGGCACCAAAGCCAGGAATTACGGAGATAATTGAAGGTGGGAGAAGTTTTACTAATGCGATACAGAAAACAGATGTAGAGAATTTAGATGTGTTGACTTGTGGCGAATTGCAGGGAAGGCCTTCGCAACTGCTGGAATCGCCGATGATGAAATCAATTCTAGAAGAGGCAGCCAAAGAATACGATTTAGTAGTTATAGATACGCCTCCTATTAGTGCTTGCGCTGATGCATCGACTTTGGGTAAACAGAGCGATGGAGTAGTTTTAGTAACACGTCCTAGTTTTACTAATAAAGAAATGCTGCAAAGAGCAGTATCGGAATTGACCAGCAATCAAATACCGATTTTAGGAGTTGTAGTAAATGGAATGTCGAGTCTAACGGAAAAATATTACCGTTATCCCGTTAAAAGTTATCAACCGACAAGACATTTAACTACCGGGGGAAGGAGTAGATAAAAATGTTGAAGATAGGGGAGTTAAATGATTCTTTTTATTTCTCACTATTAATAGGATTAGCAGGGGTTGTAGTTGGTGTAGCGGTAGGATTTGGTGCTGGTGCGGTACCTGTATATGTTGGTTTGCTTTTGGGTGTTGTTGCGGTAATCGCCTTCTTTTTTTTGAGATTTGAACAAGCTGTATTAAGTTTATTAGTTTTACGTAGTTCATTAGATCCTTTTTCGGCACAGCAAGTACCAGCTGCCTTTGCGATTGGATTAGATGGGCTGGCTATACTTTATGTAATAGTTCAAATTTTAATTAGACGAAAAGTTCATACAGATAAATTTTTCTGGTTTTTCGCAGGATGGGTAGCCTTTTTGGCAATATGGCTAGTGCTACCAATACTTGGTTGGGGAATATTAGGAAAAACCTATTTAATGGACGGAATTCGAGAATGGGTGCGGATATTTTCTTGGTTGATGGTATATCTACTGTTAATGCAGTTAAAAGGAAGAATTCATCCACAAAAAGCGATTACGGCCTTATTTTTTAGCATGATTGTACCGCTGACGGTAGGATTGTTACAGGTGTTTACGCCTTCGCTTCTTCCTCCAGTGCTTGCTTGTAAATGTGTAGATTCAACAATTGGACATCCTAGTGCTTTTGGCAGCTTTTTATTTTTATTTATTAGCTTAACTCTGTGGAAATTAGGTCATGCACCTAAACGCTGGCCATGGATGATTTTATTAAGTTTAAACGCTTTTTTAATGGTAATGACTAAGTCATTAACCAGTTTATTAATGTTTACTATATTTATTATTGCCTTGATTGCACCGAAATTAAACCCTTTAAGATTCATTGGAGGAATTTTATTTATTGTAGTTGTATTTTATATATTTGCCAGTACAGAATTTGGACATGAAAAGCTAAATGCAGTATTAGAAACACCGATATTTAATAGAGAATTAGATTTATCGCGAACAATATTATTGTCTGCGGGAGATGGCAACAGCGCTAATTGGCGAATTGCCCAATGGACTTTTTTAATAGAAGCTTGGAAACAATCACCGCTTTTAGGATATGGATTGGCTACGAGTAAGTTTATAACAATTGAAAGGAACTTTGCTCATAACGATTATATAAGGTTTTTAGCAGAAGGAGGAATTATCGGATTAATTAGTTTTATAGTATTCCTAGGAGTAAAAATGCTTCATTTAATTAAATGTTTGCGCTCGTCTCCTGTACTAAGTCCGCGCCGTAGACTATCTTTTATTATGATTGCTATTTTTGTGGCAATGCTTGTGGGAATGATGACTGATAATGTTTGGACTCATACAACTTTGTTTTTCTACTGGTATTTGTTGTTTGCGGTATTAGGTTGGGAACCAAAATATTGGAAAATGGAAAGGAGTGAGTAGTGAGTAGTGAGTAGTGAGTAGTGAGTAGTGAGTAGCGAAGAGTTAATAATTAATAATTAATAATTTCTACTTACTCTAGCCCTATTACCTATTACAAAAATATTGACTGTCTGCAGGAGTGTATAATATGTCATTAGCTTATAAAGTATCTGGTTGGAATCGCAAACGTAAATGGGAAACCTTTCTAGGAGAAATAAAACCAACTGTTGAAAGTACTATTTTAGATATTGGTTTTAGTGAAGAAGAATATAGCGACACAGATAATTTTTTAGAGAAACATTATCCTCATACGGAAAAAATAACGGCTTTATGTCTGGAGACACCCGAAGCGTATCTTCATGCCAGAAAAGACATAAACTTTCAAGTTCCAGAAGAAGCAATTGCACTTAAAAATAAACAAGCTTCAAAACGATATCCCCAGTTAGAAATTGTGACATATGACGGTAATAATTTCCCCTTTAAAGATAAATATTTTGATATTTGTTGGTCAAATGCTGTTTTAGAACATGTTGGTGATGTTGATGAGCAAATATTTTTTTTAAAGGAGATTAAGAGAGTATCAAAACAAGCATTTATCACGACTCCAAATAAATATTTTCCAGTTGAAGTACATACACGAATACCGCTTTTACATTTTTTACCAAAAAAAGTATTTGACCGTTTTTTACACTTTATTGGTAAAGGATGGGCTGCTGATGAATATATGTATTTATTGTCATTAAGTGATTTGTGCAAAAGACTAAAAGCTGCGGGTATTAATAACTATAAAATTATTAAAAATAAATTGCTATTTTTCACTCTTGATTTTGTGGTTGTAATTAAAGATGAGTAAAAGATTAAAAGGGGGAATAGAAAATTATAGTTCTCATCTTTTTTCAATAAAAAACTTTGGTTTAACTATAGTTATTTTTGTATGGGCTGGTTTGGAAAAAATGTCTATCTTCAAATCCTAAACCAGCTTTATGGAATGAGGTAATTTATTGGTAATTAAACTGGAAGTCTATAGATGATTTATCGGAATAAAAAATTATGAATATTGAAAAATTATTAATAACAGGTGATAAATTCATGATTAATCGTCATCAACTGTTATTTCAAGAATTGTCATCATATATCGGGGATATACAATATTTAGATGTTGATAAATTATCGGAAGCAAAATTACTCAAAAAGTTTGGCAAATTAATCAAAAAAAGGCTACCATTTTTACCCATCAAATCTGTGAGTAGCTTTCGTAAAAATGCTAATAGTTATATCAATACTTCACGCTACGTAGAAAAAAAAATTAGAAGTTTAAAATCAAAGCCAGATTTTATATTTCATCTTTATGGTATGTACAGTCCATTGTGGGATAAATTTGATATTCCTTACGTTACTTACTTAGACTATACTATGGCATTAGCCAGAAGAAATTGGTCTGAGTGGGCACCATTTAGTACAGAAAAAGACTTTGCATCGTGGATAGAATGCGAGGGCAGAGGTTATCAAAATACTCACCATATTTTTACTAAAACGAATCAGGTTAAGCTTTCTTTGATAGAAGATTATAGTCTTAATCCTAACAAAATAACCGTTGTCGGAACTTCAGGTAAATTCTTAGAACCCTATGAAGGTGAAAAGGAATTCGGAAGCAAACAAATTCTTTTCAATGGTTCTGATTTTAAAAGAAAAGGGGGTGATTTAGTTTTAGCAGCTTTCAAAAAAGTTAAACAAAAAATTCCGGAAGCGAAGTTAATCATAGTTGGTAATAATTTATCTATTAATCAAGATGGTGTTTATAATCCGGGATATATCTCTTCTGCTTCAGCGATGAAGAATCTTTTCATTGAAACAGATTTAGTTGTGGCACCTGCAATCTGCGAACCTTTAGGTATCTTTTCAATAGAAGCCATGAATTTTGGAGTACCCTGTATTGTTTCAGATAATGGGGGTATGTCCGAGATTATCGATTCGGAGGTAAATGGTATTGTTATTCCAGCGCCCACTCCTGAGCTTTTAGCTAGTAAGACGATTGAGTTACTATCTAATACTAATCTTTTAGAAAAAATGTCACAAAACGTCAGACACAAAGTAAAAACTCTATTTACCTGGAATTATATTGCCAATAAAATCTTGGATAAATTATCAGAATTTTAATCCAAAAATCAATAAATACCTAATACACTTATGATGATAAAATATTAAGTAAATTATCTACATAAAACAATTCCTTAGCTGCAATAAATAGTTTTGTATCACTTTTGCATTATTGTTGTAGTTATAGTTTATAATTATTTTTTTTTTTCAATTACCTCGATTCCAAGTTGATAACTAGAATCAGGAATATTTTCCTCAAAATATAAAAAAATAGTTGTATATTTCAGAATAAAAGGATAGTAATTTTTCATGTAGATAGTAACGAAAAATTATATTTTATTGCATAGAGAAAGATTATTTTTACTTAATTTAACTCAAAAAAATATCATGGCAAAAGTTTCCGTAATTATACCTGCTTATAATTCAATGACCTATCTACCTAAAGCGGTAGAAAGCGTGTTGAAACAAACCTTCAGTGATTTTGAATTAATTATTGTCAATGATGGTAGTTCTGATGGCATAGAACAATGGGTAAATACAATTACAGATAATCGAATTCAGCTAATTTCTCAGAAAAATCAAGGTGCAGCAGCAGCAAGAAATACTGGGATTGCTGATGCTAAAGGAGAGTATATCGCATTTTTAGATTCTGACGATCTTTGGGAAGGAAGCAAGCTAGAAAAACAAGTAAATTGTTTAAATAAAAATCCAGATGTAGGTTTAGTATATGCTTGGATAATATCAATAGACGTAAATGGCAACCACCGTGGAAAAATGTATGCCAATACTGTAGAAGGTAATGTATGGGAAAAATTGATTGAAGAAAATATTGTGAGATCTGGTAGTGCTGCGATGGTACGTCGCGATTGTTTTGAAAAATTAGGAGTTTTTGACCGAAATTTAAGATTTGCAGAAGATTGGGAAATGTGGATTCGGATTGCTAGGAATTATTCTTTTGCAGTAATCAAAGAACCTTTAGTTTATTATCGTCACCATCCAAATAATAAATCGAGAAATTATATCAAGACTATAGACAATTTTCGCCTGATTTTTGAAAAATCTTTTGAATCAGTTCCCTTTGAACTTTTATACTTACGAAATAGAAGTTATAGCCGCATTAATTTGATTTTTGCTTGGAAATGTATTCAAAATCAAGAACCCGACTGCAATCAAGCAGAATATTATCGCGATCTGGCTCTTAAACACAATCCTCAACTAATTTTTTCAAAACAAAACTTTCGTTTAATTATAGCGATATTTTTAATGCGCTGGTTTGGAGCAAATGGCTATATTCAATTTATCAAGCAGCTGAATGGAGTACGGAAAATTATTGGTAGTTTTACTAGATAAAAAAGGTTATTTCCTAACTTATAAACCCAACGCTAATTAATTAGTTTAAATAAGGCAGAGCCAGAAATAAGAACAATTTACAGAATAAAAAAGCAATATTAAAGTATTACACAGCTATTGATCGAGACTTGAGCATATTTTTTTACTGAATATCCATAAAATTAGAACAAAATGTTAATTGTCACAAAGTTCAAGCATCTCTTATCTGACAAATTTATTCGTAATAGTGGCTGGATGGGAGTGTCAGAACTATTGCACCGAATTTCCCGTTTAGTAACAACAGTAGTTCTAGCTCGTATATTCACTCCTTACGACTATGGATTGATAGCTGTGGTTTATACAACCTGGGGCTTTGGCAATATTTTTACCTTCAGCAGTGGAGTTGGTTCTAAGATTGTTCAAGCGAGTGAAAATGATTTACAAGCTATCTGTAACACATCATACTGGCTGAATTGGATTTTGTGTGGTTCTATTGCTGCGATTCAAGCTCTTTTAGCTTATCCCATTGCTAAGTTTTACGGAAGCGATAAGTTAATTTTACCTCTAATAGCCCTAAGTTTGCTCTACTTAATTATGCCGTTTTTCCTAGTCAAGGAAGCTTTGATTAGACGACATAACAAACTAAAAATTATAGCTTTCGCAAAAGGAACATCAGCTATGATTACCAATTTAATTACCGCACTATTCGCAATATTAGGTATGGGAGTATGGGCTGTAGTCTTAGGAATGTTCTTAGCTTATCCCGTAAAGATGATAATTTATAATAAAAATCAATATTGGGAACCAGGTAAACTTTTTAAGTTGGAAAAATGGCAGGAAGTCCTTAATTATGGAGCAAATATACTAGGTATTTCTTTATTAGCACAACTGAGAAGAAATATCGATTACCTAATAGTAGGAAGATTTTTAGGTGTAGATGCATTAGGAATATATTTCTTTGCTTTTAATGCTGGTTCTGGAATCAGCAATAATGTCATTACGGCATTTACATCATCAATGTTTCCCTATTTTTGCGAAGTTCGTCATAACATAGACCTACTCAAGGAAAGATTTTTTAATAGTGTGAAAAAATCTTCTTATGTCATAGTACCACTTATTCTTTTGCAATCAAGCTTAGCACCATTTTATGTACCAATTATTTTTGGTCAAAAGTGGGTAAGTGCAATCCCTGTTTTGATAACTATTTGTCTTTCAGTTTTGCCTATTGTTGTTTATCAATCTACGGTGCATCTACTTAACTCAGTAAATAAAATCAAATTTAATCTTTATTGGAATTTGATTTTTACAGGATTGTTTTCTCTTGTTTTATTAGCAGTTGTTAAATATGGTATTCTTGTAGTTGCTATATCCGTACTAATCTGTCAAATATTAAACTCAATCTTTGCCGGGTGGGTTATTAAGCATGTTTTTAAATCAGAGAATTTATCTGGTGATAGAAGCTTTAACAATAAGCCTTCTAACTAATTCAGCATGAAACATTCAACTTCTGTAGTGCTGCAAATGCAACTAAATAAATCCAGTTTGATTAACTGTTTTCGGTCTCAAAGAACGCGATGTAATTTTTCTGATTATAATCTGTACTTTCTAGTATAAAATCAATGTCAGTACTAAATAGTGGTTGTAAATTTGAAAATATAGCCACAGCAAACATTCACGTGCTGCCGTAGCTAAATATTTGATTTGAAAGCATAGAGAATCACTATTTGGAGTGAACTTAATTAGGAAAAATATTATGCCAAAAGTTTCCGTAATTATACCAGCTTACAATGCAATGACCTATCTTCCGAAAACGGTAGAGAGTGTGTTGAAGCAAAGCTTTACTGATTTTGAAGTCATTATTGTCAATGATGGTAGTTCCGATAATATAGAACAATGGGTAAATACAATTACAGATAATCGAATCAAGCTAATTTCTCAGAAAAATCAAGGTACAGCAGCAGCAAGAAATACAGGTATTGCTCATGCAAAAGGAGAATACTTGGCATTTCTAGATTCTGACGACCTTTGGGAAGCAAGCAACCTGGAAAAACAAGTATATTGTTTGGACAATAATCCAGATGTAGGTTTGGTCTATGTATGGATAGCATCAATCGATGAAAATGGCAACCATCTTGGACAAATATATGGTAATGATGAACAAGGCTATATATGGGAAAAAATGCTCCAAAGAAATGTTATTTGGAGTGGTAGTGCAGCGATGGTACGTCGCGTATGTTTTGAAAAATCAGGAGTTTTCGACCAAAGTCTCAAATATTCAGAAGATTGGGATATGTGGATTCGGATTTCCAGGAATTATTCTTTCGCGGTGATTAAAGAACCTTTAGTTTATTATCGTTTTCATCCTAATAATAAATCCAAAAATCATACAAAGATAAAAAACGAATTGCGCCTGATCGTTGAAAAATCTTTTCAGTCAGTTCCCTTTGAACTTTTACATTTACGAAATAAAACTTATAGTCATATAAATTTTATTACGGCCTGGAAATCTATTAAATATCATGAACCGGACTGCAATCAAGCAGAATATTATCGCAATCTGGCTCTTAAGCATAATCCTCGACTTCTTTTTTCTAAACAAAACTTTCAGTTAACTAGAGATATATTTTTGATTCGCTGGCTTGGAGCTAAAGGCTATACTCAAGTGAAGACGCAAGTGAAGGGAGTGCGGCAATTGATTGTAAATTTTACTAAATAGAAAATTTAGAAAACTTTCAAAAAAGCAACTCTTAACATATTCAATTAATAGTAGGAATTTACAATTTGCTTAAGGGATAACCAATTGAGTTGATGAAAAATTTATTTGAGAAGGTAAATAATCAACAATATTTCCGTACTGACCATTTAAAAAATGATCTTAAAGGTCGTTCGGTTCGTGGGGGCGCAATTACCATAGCAGCTCAGGCTAGTAGATTTATTTTACAGATGGGTTCAACTGTTATCTTGGCACATTTGCTTGTCCCAGAGGATTTCGGTTTAATTGGCATGGTAACTGTGGTTATTGGTTTTGCAGGTTTATTTAAAGACTTAGGTCTTTCCACAGCGACAATCCAAAAGGCACAAATCGATCACCAACAGGTTAGCACTTTATTTTGGATAAATTTTGCAATTAGCTGCGCTACTGCATTAATTGTGGCAGTATTATCACCCTTTGTTGCCTTGTTTTATGGTGAACCACGCTTAACTTGGATTACTCTTGCTTTAGCAAGTAGCTTTATTTTTGGTGGCTTAACTGTCCAACACCAAGCACTGCTGAGAAGGCAGATGAATTTTACTAGCCTTGCCAAAATTGGCATTATATCCATGTTGGTTGGTGTGGTAAGTGCGATTGTATTTGCTTGGTATGGAGCTGGTTACTGGGCAATAGTAGTCATGCAATTAGCAAGTGCGGCTACTAACGCCATCGGGGTTTGGATTGCCTGTAGTTGGCGGCCTGGATTACCTGCACAAGGCTCTGGTATCCGTTCAATGTTAGCTTTTGGTGGTAATCTGACTGGTTTTAATATTGTCAACTACTTTTCGCGCAATTTAGACAATGTTCTAATTGGACAATACCGAGGTCCGCAAGAATTGGGTTTTTATGCTGTAGCTTACAGATTGGTGCTTTTACCAATTCAGCAAATTAATGGTCCAGTTACAAGTGTGGCTCTTCCGGCCCTTAGTAGTCTTCAAACTGAACCCCAACAGTATCGCAGGTATTATTACAAGGCGATTCTGTTGATAAGTAGTCTCGGAATGCCCATGGTTGGTTTTTTATTTGCTTCGGCTGATAAAGTAATCCTGACGCTGTTAGGAAAACAGTGGTTGGATGCAGTACCCATTTTTCGGTTTCTCATGCCAGCTGCTTTTAATGCCACAATTGGTGCGGGTATGGGATGGGTGTATCAATCTTTAGGTGCAGTTGATCGTCAATTACGCTGGGGAGTAGTTTCGTCGATTCTCAATGTAATTTTGTTTGCGATCGGTGTTCGCTGGGGGGCTATTGGTGTGGCTGCTGCTTATGGCTTATCACGACCGTTTTTCCTAGTGGCTGGATTTGCCTATTGTTACAAAGGGACACCATTAAAATTGACAGAATTGACAAAAACTCTATTTTTACCAGCTTTTGCCTCTATTGGTGCGGCGATTTCATTAATTGGAATTAATCAGTTACTGCCATTTGATTTAAATAATGCGATCGCCTTGGTGATAGATTTGATTTTATATATTTTACTTTACCTGGCAATATGGATAATTATTCCTAATGGAAAGCGTAGTTTATTGGAAATACTAGAAATTACAAAAGCTTTTCAAAAAAAACGAGGATAAATTGGAGTATCTCAAATTATTAAGTTAGTACTGCGTTAACGCACTACTATATATTGGTGAGTTCCCGGATAAATTTAATATATATTTTTATGTATAGACAATTTTAACAAAATAAGGGTTTTGGAAACTACTAATATTAGAGAAGTAAATATGAGAAATTTCACTGATTAATTTTTGATGTAAATTGAAAATTTTAGGGTGTATAGCAATGCTAGAAAAATTAATTAATAAATTCAAATCTTATGAATTGCAAGCAAGAATTTCCCAAATTTCACGAAACATCAAGCAGAAAAATCTAACATATCTTTCCTGTGAGAAAATTATAAACATTGAAGAATGTTTACAAGACCTCAAACAAAATTCAGTGTCTGGGATTTGTCTAGAAGCAGGTATTGCTTTGGGAGGTTCGGCAATTATTATTGCTAGCCTGATGCCGGAAAATGCAAATTTTCATGGATATGATGTCTTCGAGATGATTCCCCCTCCTTCCGATCAAGATGATGAAAAAAGTAAAGCAAGGTATGAAATTATTAAAAACGGTGAATCAAAAGGCATAAATGGTAAAGATATTTATTATGGTTATATCGAAAATTTATATGAACAAGTAGTTAAAAACTTTGAATCTTTAGGTCTAAAGGTGGATGGGAAAAAAATATCCTTACATAAAGGTTTATTCGAGAATACAATGTATTTTACATCGACTAATAGTGTTGCCTTTGCACACATAGACTGCGATTGGTATGAGCCGGTTCGTCTATGTCTAGAAAGAATTTATCCAGTTTTAAGTATCAAAGGATATTTAGTTCTGGATGACTATAATGACTATGGTGAATGCAAAAAAGCAGTTGATGAATTTTTAATTACTCATCAAAATATAGTCATTATCAAAAGTCAAGGTAACTTAGTTTTACAGAGAAAATCCGCTTAAATTTAAGACTTAATATCAACTTGAAGAAACATAGTAAAACATGAAAATACTTATCACTAATACAGTTGCCCTTAATGGTGGAGATGCAGCAATTCTTCTATCAATTATTAATCTGCTAAAAAATGAATTTGGTCAAGATACAGAATTCATTATTTACGATAGTCAGCCAGAAATTGCGAAACGCTGTTATCGCAATTTAAATTTTAGAAAATTAATTTATCTAAAATACACAAAAACTCCTGCTATGAAATATTTAGGGACTTCACTACCAGGTCGTGCCTTAAGACTTTTACTTAAAAAGATATTACTGTTTTTTTTATCTATTAATCCATCTCGCTTCTATTTTGCTGCTTGGTGTTGGCAACACAAACTTGATTGGATTACTAAGCTTCTACTAAATAATCAAGAATTACAAGATATTTACAATTATAGTTCTGCTGATTTAATTGTTAGCACAGGTGGTACATACTTAGTTGAAAATTATCCACTCAATGATCGAATTTTTGATTATAAAATCTCATTACTAATGCAAAAACCGCTGGTATTCTATACACAGTCTTTAGGTCCATTCTTAAAGAATAAATATAAATCTAATTTTCGAGATATATTCAATCGTTCCCTACTTATATTACTTAGAGATGAGGCTTCATTTAAACATTTACAAGATATTCAGGTAGATATAAAAAAAGCTTATGTCAGTTCTGATGTAGTTTTTGCATTTACAGAGGGGTTAGAACAGGAAAATCATTTTACTAGCAATTTGAGGGATAACTTTCCTTTAAAAATTGGTGTTTCAGTAAGAGATTGGCAATACTTTAAAACTACTGATGCAGAAACTGGTATGAATATGTTTCGCAAGTCTTTGGGTGCAGTGACTAAGTATCTTGTTGAAAAATATAATGCTGAAATAACCTATATATCTACTTGTCAAGGTATTCCTGATTATTGGAAGGATGACTCAAAAGTTGCACTGGAAATCGTTGATTCACTTCCTATAGAAATCCAGAAGCAAGTCAAAGTGAATAGAAATTTTCATTCCCCTCAAGAGTTAGTAGAAATATTAAATTCATATGATATGGTAATTGCCACAAGGATGCATATGGCAATTTTATCTTTGGTTGCCCGAACTCCCGTTTTCCCTATTTCCTATGAGTTTAAAACAAAAGAATTATTTCAAAGATTAGAAATGGGTGAATGGGTTCAAGATATTGAAAATGTTCAACAGGAATCTATAATCAGTTCAATTCAATTATTTATGGAAAAATTGCCAGAAATTAAACAAAAGCTTTCGATAAATGTGAAAAAGGAGCGAGAGCGTGCTTTAGAATCAGCCAAAATAGTTAAAACAGCATTTGACAAAAATTATTAGTAATTGAAACAGAAAAAACAACATTTTATTGACTGTATTTGTGTTTATCACCCCTACATTAAACCTGCACCTAAATTTTCCCTAGTTTTATACAGATTTTCGGGTTCTGCTAATGGTTTTTTATATAAAAAAAACTAGTCACTCTATGAGATTAACCTCATAAAAATTGTATAAACCAATTAGAAGGGAATAGAAAATAAATCAATAACTTAATAAATCATGAAAATTGCCTTTATTGTTAACCATTTTCCAGCTTTATCCGAAACGTTTATTCTAAATCAAATTACAGGTTTAATAGAGCGCGGATATGAAGTTGATATTTATGCTGATGATTCCAGAAAAGAACTTAAAGTACATCCAGAGGTAGAAAAATATTCTCTGATCGACAAGACTTATTACAGTAATATACCAACTAATAAATTCTTACGTCTACTAAAAGCCATAGGATTACTGCTCGCCAACTTCCATCAAAATCCTATTTTTTTACTGCGATCGCTAAATTTTGTTAAATATGGAAACAACGCGATCTCTCTGAGATTGTTGTATATGGTAATACTTATGCAACATCAAAAAAAATCCTATGATATTATTCACTGTCACTTTGGATATAATGGCTTAGTCGGTGTAATTTTGCGTGATATCGGTGCGATTCAAGGAAAGGTCATTACAAGCTTTCATGGTATCGATGTGAGTAATTATGTAAAAAAGCGGGGGGAACGAACATACGATTTATTATTTCAACTAGGCGATATTTTCTTACCAATTAGCGAACTTTGGAAACGTCGATTAATTGAATTAGGTTGTAATAGGGATATAACTGTCCATCACATGGGAATTGATTGCAATAAATTTTCCTATACTGCACGTCAACTTCGCGATAACGGTGTAGTTGAGATTGTAACAGTTGCCCGATTGACTATAAAGAAAGGCGTGGAGTATGCAATTCGTGCAGTTGCAAAATTGGCAAAAATTAAACCTAATTTAAATTACACTATTGTTGGAAATGGTCCACAAAAAGAAAATTTACAGCAGTTAATTCAAGAATTAGGTTTAGATGATATTGTGACACTTGTTGGCTCGAAACATCAACAAGAAGTAATCGAAATTCTGAAAAATTCAGATATCATGTTGGCTCCAAGTGTAACCACTAAAAACGGCGATCGAGAAGGTATCCCTGTAGCATTTATGGAAACAATGGCTATGGGCTTGCCAGTCATCAGCACTGAACATAGCGGTATTCCTGAATTAATAGAAAATGGTGTTTCAGGCTTTCTAGTTCCCGAAAGAGATGTAGATGGATTAGCGGAAAAGTTAAATTATCTGGTTGAAAATCCAGAAATTTGGAAAAACATGGGTGCTGCAGGTCGCACTTTTGTGGAAGAAAACTACAATATAGATAAGTTAAATGACAAATTAGTTGAAATTTATAGTTCTTTAGTATCTACAGGTATGCCAAATCAGATTAAAAATTAACATATTTGTAACTTGGCTTGGTGCCCCACCAATCAGATCAATGCTTAATGGAAAGTAATGTTTGCAGCAATCAGCTAACACTTACATTTCTATTTTATATGATAAGCAAAAGATCTGTTTGGCAGCAAGGTGTGAATAATAAAAAGCATTCTTACAAAATTACTATCATTCATCCCAGTGCGGGTGTGAGTTGGAGTGGTGGTTCAGAAATTTTTGCGATCGAAATTTCTCGTCGTCTTAGTACTTACTTTAATGTGGAACTTTTAAGTGGTGCTAAGTGTGGTGAATTCTCCCGTCTGTGTGGAGGCATGCCTCGCACTTATACTTATGATTTTATTAATCAACCTTTTATTAAGAATTTAGTACACCGCTTTGCCAATCATCCCGAAATTATTATCGAACATTTAACTAATTTCTTTCCCTGTGTAACTCGTTGCTTAATTAATACTGCGGATTTAATATTTCCTTGTAATGATTATGGTGGCTTAGCAATTGCTGCTACGGTACGCGCTATCAAAGGTACTCCTATACTCTACACGGAACATAATGGTTTATTAGCCAAGGGAAAATGTTTGAAGCGCAATCTGGGTTTTTCTCCGGATAATTTAGTGGTTTTCGATGAAAAAACTGCTGCATTTGCTCGCAATATTAAACCAACACAACAGCTAAATATTATTCCTAATGGAGTTGATTTAGAAAAGTTTACTCCCGAAGGAAGCAAGATGGACTTTGGTTTAAATAAACCAATTGTGTTGTGTGTCGCTTCTTTAAATCTTAATAATCATAAAAGGGTAGATTTAGCAATCAAGGCAGTTTCTCGTTTAGCCGAAGCCAGTTTATTATTGTGTGGAGATGGACTGGATAAAAATTATTTTCAAGCACAAGGGGATAAATTACTCGGTTCAAATCGTTTTAAAATATGCTCTTTTCCTTTTGAAATAATGCCACAAGTATATCGCACCGCCGATGTATTTACGCTTCCTTCTATTAACGAACCCTTCAGTTTAGCTTATATGGAAGCAATGGCTAGTGGTTTACCAGTAGTTACAACAGATGATGAAATTCGTCGTAATCTTGTCGGTGATAGCGGTATTTTATGCGATGTTACAAATCCAGAAATTTATGCTAATGCATTAGTAAAATTATTAAAAGAAAATTGGCAACAAAAAGCTATAAATAATGCTGTAAGATTCAGTTGGAATAGTATTGCTTTAAGATATCGCGATGTGATTTTACAAACAATTGAAAGTCGATCTGGATTTTCAAGGTCTGCATGTTAAAGCATGGAAGGATAAATGCTATTAATTAATGTAATTTAGGTAACTATTTAGGACTTACCCAACTGGCACATTTATTGTCAAACTGTCACATGTGATTAATTGACTTATAACCTATATAAATCAATACTTACAAGGATTAATCTCAATTTTAAACATATGTGCCAGTTGCTATTTTATTGTGACACCAAGCTTTACTCATACTGTTATTAACAGGATGATATTTAAATCAACAGGCAAAAAAAATTAAATATATATATAATATACTTTATAAAAAAAATATTATATAAAGAGGTTTATTTCAATGTCATGTTGTTCTATAATCATACCGGCTTATAATGCAATAAAATATCTGCCAGAAACCTTAGAAAGTGTTTTAAAACAGACTTTTACGGATTTTGAGGTTTTAATTATTAATGACGGAAGTTTCGACAATATTGTAGAGTGGGCTGCTGATATAAAAGACTCGCGAGTTAAATTAATTTCCCAAACAAATCAAGGTGTTTCAGCAGCAAGAAATACAGGTATTGCTGAAGCAAAAGGAGAATATATTGCATTTCTTGACGCTGATGATTTGTGGGAACCAACTAAGTTAGAAAAGCAATTACAATGTTTGATGAATAATCCGTCTTTAGGCTTTGTACACACTGCAATGCTGCTGATTGATGGAGAGGGTAAATCCTTAGGAAGAAAGTTCACATCTAATATAGAAGGTGAAGCTCTTAAACCTTTATTAGAAAATAATACAGTAGTTACTTCTTCAGTAATAGTTACTCGTAACTGTTTGGAAACTGTAGGAAACTTTAATAAGAATTTAAGTTTCTCAGAAGATTGGGAACTTTGGGTACGTATTGCTTCACGTTATCCGATTGGATTAATAAAAGAACCCTTAGTTTTTTATCGTTTACATGCCAACAATACAACTAGAAATTGGCAAATGTTTGAAAAAGATTTATCTATAATTGAACAAATCTTTGAGTCAGTTCCTCAAGAATTATCCTACTTAAAAAACCGTACCTATGCCTATGCAAAGATTTTTTTAGCCTGGAAAGCCTTACAAACAGGTTACTCTCAACAGGCTGCCTATTTTCGCAATCAAGCAATAAAACATTATTTAAAAGTACTTTTTTCCCCCCAACTGATTCGTTTAAGTTTGGCGATCGCACTTTTGGGAATCTTTGGAAATGAAGGTTTCAACAGAATCCAGTCTTTGATTTATACAATACGTCGGCGTGTTTCCACCGTGAAGATTTGATCAGGGGATATGGGGGGATGGGAGCTTACTAGGTAAAAATATGCGAGTTACCTGGTTTAATTTATTTCATGTAGCATTGTTCGGAATTAGTGCATTATTACTAGTACCGCCCATGGGAATGATTGGATATGGATGGGCTGAGGTATGTACTTTAGTTAGTTATATAGTTTTACATTTATATATTTAAAAAATGTCAATTAAGTAGTCAACTATGTACAATAATCGTCAACCAAGACTCTGTTGTGCCAATGAATTATAAACCTCATGAATTTGCGAAAATTATAGGTGTATCGGTCAAAACTCTTCAACGCTGGGATAATCAAGGGAAACTTCCAGCAAAACGAACAGATTTTATAACTTATATCAAGTTCCCATAAACGGTTAAAATAAAATCAGTATCGATATCGCAACAGTTTTTTTTTGACTATGAACTACGTAAGTACCACCCAAGCCGCAGAAATTTTAAATATTTCAAAGTCTAGAATGCGCTACTTACTGCGTCAAGGTAGAGTCAAAGGAGCTTATAAAGCTGGAAAATTTTGGATTGTACCGTTATTTGAAGGAAATCCCATCATCAGTCGGGGCGATCGCGGTCCAAAAGCGACATGGCGCAGAAGACAACCAGCAAAAACTAAAATTCATGTAAATAGACAAAATATTCGACAAAATCGAAATCTTGAACTAGAAGATTTAATTCCCGTACTCAGCGTTAAACGTTACGATAGCAATATTTATGGTTATTCGGTGAAGATTAACGGTCCATGTGATATCGTTTATAGTCCTCAAAAGCCGTTAAACTGTGGTGCTGTCCTTTGGGTTGAAACTTTTTCGCAAGTTGAAGTCAAACTTACTTTTGGTGAAGAAGAAGAAAAAGAAAAAGAAAAAGAAGAAGATATCTTTTTGATTGATGCTGCTTAAGAAAGTTGTAATTTAACTGAAAATTATCGTTTGTATTGGAATCATATATTTTTGCAGCCCTGTCTTTCGGCTTTTTTTATAATTATTTGTGCCATTAATTTTTATATTTTGGTAAAAAATTCGAGTCACCAAAAGCCGACAAATAAGGAAAAAGAAAACGATTAAAGTAATAAAATACTCAAGAGTGAAGGGCTACTTAAGAATCCTGTTTCAAACTCAAAAGATTTTAACTCGTCTTCTGACTCATCATCTTGGGTATCTGGGTTAATAACTGCAACATCATACTCAAAAGGTTTTAGCTCGACTCCCATGGCTGCGGCAATTTCCATCTCCTCATCATCTTGGATGGGTTGAGCCTCAAGGGTGTCTTGCGCCCATTTTAATAACAAAGGCTCAAAACCCTTCTCTGATAACAAATCAGCATAATTTTCTACTAATGCTGCCCATTTGATACGTTCTTGAGCATCTGCGGAGGTTGTTAACTTTTGTAATTCTGATTTGATGGCATTAACTGCTTCTGTTCCATCCGCACTCAAGTATGCTAATGCTGTCCAATTTGGACGCTCTCCTAATACCAAAGCGCGATCGTTATTCTCGATTTGTAAGCGATTGGCAATATAGTCAGACATAAAATTCGCCAATTCCTTGAGTCGAGTTTCCTGTACTTTAAACCGTAATTGATCCAACTCAAACAGTAAATCATTAGCAAAATTACTATCTGCCTTATCAATTTCATCAATCAATAAAATAGGACGATAATCATGTTCCTTTAAAGCCTTACCTAAATCTCCGAATTCGCGATAATTTTTCTTATCCTGCAAGCGCTTCTTTAAATATTCAACCTCCTGAATACCCAAAAAATCTTGCAATCTTTCTGGATCGGTTCCTATTAATTGAGCATCCCGCAATCTCGCCACAGCATCATATCTATAAAGTCCATCACGAGCGCGACTTGTTGATTTAATATTCCAAATATAATAATCCCACCAGTTTTGTTCACCCCCCTGAATGGTTACATTATTTTTCTGGTTTTCCAGATATTTTTGGGTAAACTCATAGGTAACCGCTGCCGCTAAACCAGTTTTACCACAACCGGGTTCTCCTTCCAAAAGTAAAGGTCGTTCAAGTGCGATCGCGGCCTTAGGGAAATTGAAAGATAATAATGCCCGTTTGGCTACTTAAGAATCCTCCCAACCCCGCACACCACACGAAAACCAACATTGTTGCCGATGTAGTCGCGCTTCGCTCTACTGAAGAAGTAGCGGGAGGCAGAGCGGCAGAAGTCTGGAAAGCTATACCATGAACCCCCCCGCAGCACAGCTCTACCAGATTTTCGAGAAAGATTATCATTATTTTTGTCATCAAACCAAGCGCTACCATCTGTCGGCGCATCTTGATAATTATCATGCCAATCGTCAAGACACCATTCCCAGACGTTGCCGTGCATATCGTACAATCCAAAGGCGTTAGCTACGTCAAAACTTCCTACAGGTGTTGTTTCCCCACGGTATTGTCCTTTGGAACCATTACCATAAGCATAAGTAGCATTGTAGTTAGCTAGTTCTGATGTAATTGTCTGGCCAAAATGAAACGGTGTAGTGGTAGCAGCACGACAAGCATATTCCCATTCCGCTTCGCTGGGTAAACGGTATTTTCTTCCAGTGTGATTTGATAATCTGGCACAAAATTCAACAGCATCGTACCAAGAAACTGTTTCTACTGGTCGGTTATCGCCTTTGAATCTGGATGGTTCTGGTTTTAATTCTCTTTCTACTTGAGGAAAATTAGCTACTGCTCGCCATTGTGCTTGGGTAACTTGGTATCTACCCATAAAAAAAGTTGGAACTGTAACTTCATGTTGGGGACGCTCATCATTACTACTACCTTTTTCATCTTCTGGTGCGCCCATGGTAAAAGTTCCTTCCCGAATCAAAACCATTTCTAGCTCAATTCCATTACCTAAATTCTCAACAAAATATTCTGCTGTCCCTTCACTGTATTTAATGACTGTTTTAATGATTGATTTTGCCATTAACTGCTACCTAATTTTGAAAAAAAATTTACACATTGAACCTCACCCCCTTCCCCTCTCCGATGCTTTGGAGA
>DESS01000160.1:0-5963 GCA_002361335.1 Richelia sp. UBA3308 | reverse complement strand
CGATGCTTTGGAGAGGGGTGCCGGAGGCGGGGTGAGGTTTCCCGAAGTCTATTCCACTCAACCACACACCACACGAAAACCAATAAGGCTGATAAAGTGGTCGCGATCGGCCCTACTGACAATGCCGCGAGAGGCACAACGGCAGTTTTCTGGATTGTCGTTCCAGGAACCGCCCCGGAGCAAGACACTTCCTTGTTTTTGAAAAAAATTATCATTATTATTGTCATCAAACCAAGCGCTACCATCTGTCGGCGCACCTTGATAGCTATGATGCCAATCGTCAAGACACCATTCCCAGAGGTTGCCGTGCATATCGTATAATCCAAAGGCGTTAGCTACGCCAAAACTTCCTACAGGTGTTGTTTCCTTCCTGTATTCTCCTTGGGAACCATTGCCGTAAGTTGATCTAGCATTATAGTTAGCCAATTGCGATGTAATTGTCTGGCCAAAGTGAAATGGCGTATTAGTACCAGCCCGACAAGCATATTCCCATTCAGCTTCGCTTGGTAAACGGTATTTTCTTCCTGTATGCTTTGATAATCTGACACAAAATTCAACCGCATCGTACCAAGAAACTCTTTCTACTGGTCGGTTATCGCCTTTGAATCTGGATGGTTCTGGTTTTAATTGTCTTTCTATTTGAGGAAAATTAGCCACTACTCGCCATTGTGCTTGGGTAACTGGGTGTCTACCCATAAAGAAATTCGCAACTGTTACTTCGTGCTGGGGACGCTCTGAGTCTTTACTACCTTCCTCATTTTCTAGGGAACCCATGAGAAAAGTTCCTCCAGGGATTTCCACTAACTCTAATTCAATTGTTTCTTCAAGAACTTCGATAATACCGGTAGCTTGTTTTTTTTGACGTTTAATTACCCAACGATTACCAAATCCAAAAATTTGGTTTCTTTGTTCTAAGGTTGCAACATCAAATTCAAAAATAGGGACTTGTTGAATTTCGATAGTTGCTACTTTAAAGGTGGAACTTCTTATTTTTGGGGTTTGTTCGTCTTCAGTTTCTTCATTAGGTTCAGGTGTTTTATTTATATCAACTTGTTTAGCAAAATCAGCATATTCGCCACCGAGATTTTTTAAGACTTCTATTGTTACCTCAGCAAAGGGCAATATTTGTTTTTGTTGTTCCTGAGTAAAATCTTGATAGCTTGATAAAAATGTGGTAAAGCTTTTGATTGATAAACCAAGATTTTCTGCTATATAACTGGTTAATACATCTAAGACTTTTTCAGTTTCTGCTAAGCGAGTAGCTTGGTTAAGTAGTTTTCTAGCTCCTGGGATAAAATCATATTTGGGATTTTGACTATCATCAGAAGCTTCAACTCGTTGAATCATTCCGCTTAAAAAGACTTCTGCGACATTGACAGGTGTTGATTCATCCTTCAACAATGCCTTTTGAATCAAATTTACCACTTCTAAATTAACTGGAACTGCTGCCATAAATCCAGCTAAGCGTTGTGCTGTGGGTGATGCTGTAGCTAAAAAGCGGTCTACTATTTCTGCTACATATTCTGGTGATAGTTCTTCATTTTTAATTGTTGCTGATGTTTGATCAAATTCAATTTTATGTTGTTGCTTCTTATTTATTTGTTTCTTTAAAAATTCCCAATCGAAGACAAAACCTGGTGTACTGGAATTACCACGACCTGCTATAACTTTCGCCCATTTTTCTAATGAAAATGCTTCTAAGGTTACTACAGGTAACTTTAAAATTTTCTCCCTTTTTAAATCTTCCCATAACGATGGTAAAACTAAATCAGAATTAGGAACACCAGGTTTAAAAGCACTGAGTTGCAGTTTATAACCATTACCTAATTCACTACTTTGCCACAATCTTTCTGGGAAAAGCTGAATAATTGCTGTTGGTACTTTATTTGATAAATCTTTCAACCATTGGTAAATTTCCAATTGTTGCCAAATGTCAGATACACAATCGCTGACAAATAAAATTAAACTACGTCTATCACTACGAATTAATTCTCGGTAACTATGTTGGTAATGACTTTTTTGATTACCTTTTCTTCGTCTGGTTAATTGTAAATTGCGGTTATTAACTGACTCCAAAAATGTATCGCTTTTATTGAATAAATTCCAAACTCTGACATTGCGAAATGCACCATGATTCTGCAACAGCTTTTCTAATTCATCAATAGTTTCTGTCCAAATAAACGAAGAATGAGATTCTTCAACCACTAACTCAAGATTCAACCACCGTTCTGGTTCTGGTTTAGTGATGGGTAACCAAATATTTTGCTCGACAATACGGTTAACAGTGGCTTCAGCATCAAGTATAGTTTTGATTGCCGAATCCACTTTCCGCATCAAAGGACGCAAAGCTCTACTAATTGGTAGTTTATTTTGTAAAGCAGGGGCTGCTGGTGTTTGAAAAGGTAAACTTTTGTTGCGCTCTTGAGTTTCAGATTCTCCGGTGATTAAATCTTGCTTGTAGATTTTATTGGTAGATTCTCTATCTAAAGTGGATTTATCTTCTATTGTCTGAATATCTTCAATAATTACCTGATTTGGTTGTTGTTGCTTGGGTTGCTTCTCTTGTGTTGTAGTCTCCACAACCCCCATGTGCAGGGCCAACCAAATACTATCAGCGATGTCTTCCTCACTCAATTCTAAACGCGTCATTAATCCACAACGCTCCAAGCGAACAAGTAGACGTTCAACAGCACGATAAGATAATTCACTCATCTTCAGCAACCTGCCCTAAATCTTGGAGAAGTAGCTTAATAATGTCATCTTTAGTTGAAATGCGTCCTTGTGTGACCATAAAAAGAGCATTTAGGAGTTGGTCATTAGCTAAGGTTTTATCTTCCCTTTTTGCGATAAAATCATCAACTAAAGTATCGAGATCTTTGTCACTCAATTCACCAGAATTATCAGGATTTACCATTTCCTCACCCAAATGAGCCGCAATTATTTTAATTAAATGCTCCTTCTCTGGTTCTTTCATAGTTAAACGTAAACATCGCCTTAAAAATGGTGGTGGGAAATCTCGCTCACCATTACTGGTTAATATAACAAAGGGAAAACTATTGCAAATTATCCTACCTTCAGTAATTTCTTCGCTAATATCTGCCGTATAAGCAGTACGAACCTTTGCAGTTTTCACCTCTTCTTTAATTCTGATAAGTTCAGGAATATCAAAGCGTCCTTCTTCAAAAATAGTTAATAAGTCGTTAGGTAAATCAATATCGCTTTTGTCAATTTCATCAATTAAGAGAACGCGGGGTTTTTCTGATGGTAATAAAGCTGTTCCTAAAGGTCCTAAAGTAATATATTTTTCAATATTTTTTAGTTGTTCTTTGACTTGTTTTTCTCCTTCTTCCCATGATAATTGTGAATAATTTGCTTGTTGCTGCTGCTGAACTTCTTGTAATCTTTGTAATCTAGCGATCGCGTCATAATTATAAAGCCCATCTTTGAGAGTTGTACGAGTAGTAATGGGCCAATATAAAACTTCTCCTAACTTTAATTCCTTAGCGACAGCATAAGCAAGAGATGATTTCCCTGTACCGGGTTTTCCAGTAACTAATAAAGGTCGCCGCAACAACAAAGCAGCATTGACCATTTTAATTTCTTCTTCCTTGGCTTGAAAAGTTTCTCCTCGTTTTTTACGGCGACTTTCTCCTGGCTTAACATCTTGATTAAAAGGTCGCCAACTAGGAGGAGGTGGTAATTCCCAATCATCATGAGGTTCACGATTTCCGGTGAAAATATTCCAATCTGTCATAGTTTTTTATTTGAGTTTAGTGGGGTTTAAAATTTGTTCGGGTATTCGTATATTTGGGTCATCCCAGAGTAAGCATAAATGGCGACCTATATGATTTTCTGGAGATTCGCTGCCAAAAGCATCTAACCTTTTATTTTTTACTTTTCTTGGTACTCCATTTAAATCACAATCCTGGAGAATATCATTTAGAACTGCTTCATTTTCAACATCAGGAAGTTCTTGACGAATCCATAAAGCTAAGGGAACAGCCCCTTGCCACATAATCGTACCTAGTTCTTTAGATTGAGAAAATTGTGTTACTTTTATTGCTAATTTCTCATCATCATCATCCTTTAAAAGTTCCCCTAAAAGTTTTCTCGGATTATTGCTATTTGGTAGCTTAAAAATATTTTGTGCAGGTTGATTAAATTTAGAATTTAAATTAGCTTTTTTGTAATACCATTTTTGGTAAGATAAATCGTTCCCTGTTAATCTTTCTGAACAACGAAGTAAAACTTCATAGTCTTCACCAATTGTTCTGGCATATTCATGATTCTCAATCTTCCAACAATCAACTCGATGATTCATTAGATTAGCTGGCAGAAAAATTTGAATCTGTTCTAAGTATTTTTCAAATTTTTCACATTCTTCATTACATTGCTCAATCAAATCTTTAAGCAATTGAGGAACATTATTTAAAGTTTCATCTTTGATTATTGCCGATTTTGGATTGATAATAAGTTTTTGAAAATTAGGTTTATAATCTTGTTCATTTTTAAATATATTTGTCAGTTTCCAAGCTTGAATCCGATAAAATTGACTTTCTTTACTAATTGCGATTATTAATATAGGATTATTTTTTATTTTTTGGCTGAGTTTTATTTTATAATCTTTATATAATTGTTGATATTCGTCATTATCAATATTCTCTTTTGCCCATTCTTCTAATTTTTGAATTAATGGTGATTCTATTTGTTCTAAAATAATTATTAAAGCAACAACAAATTTATTTATACCTAAAGGATATTCCTTCAAAATATTAATAATCCCTAATAATTTTTTAGCATTTAATCTTTCCGGGTTAATTCTTTTTTCCAAAGATAGATTATAGGCTTTTTTAATATAAAATTCATGTTTGGAATAATAACGTTTTATAATCTTAATTAATTGAATATCAGAAGTCTCTCTAATCTTGATTTTTGGCGTTTGGGATTCGGGAATATTTTGTAAATCAATCGCATTACAACCAAATTCAAAACATTCTTGATAATTTTTACCTGCCCCCAAAGCATCATAAAACCCCACTGCAAACTTAATTGCAGCCTTATCACTAATGGCCCCGCTCATACCAATCACACAATCAATATGTTGGTGAATTGCATCTGCTTGTACTTCTGTATAACAAGCATTGAGTACCACACACTCAATTTTGATAAACAACTTAAATAGTCCTACCAGGGCTTGGGTACTTACTAATTGCATCTGCCCAGAATCATCTTCTAGTACTAAACCCTGGTTCCCTTTACCATGCCCAGAGAAATGTACAATTTGTGGTCTATGATCTAACAAAGCACGACGTAAATCATCTGCACGTACTGCCCATTTAGAGAAAATTTCAAATTTGTCTCGATGCTCAGCACGTTGTAAACTTGACTCGATTTCCCGCACTTCCTCATCTAACCGCAACCTATTTGTTGTATCCGTAGGATTAGCTGCTAAAATCAAGATTTTTTTCATTCTTATAAATCAAAAGATTTACCTGAAAAATGAGACTTGTGGCAGCATTATACTTAAAATCTCTTTTAATCTAATGTCAAGCTAATAACACTTACCTAGTAATTTCTTCCCATTGCCCAATTTTCAGCACTCAGATCAAATATGATCAGGACTTACGCAATTGTCACAAAACCCTGGTTGGTGCCGTACACTCCGCAGTAGTATTTTTCGTTTACAATCATCAATCAGTGTACAAGCACCCTACGAAGAAAATGTCCCGGTTGCGTAAGTCCTAATGATAACTGTTTAAAGGGACATGATATGATTCAGCCATAAAACAAAAAAAATGAGTAGATAAAAGTACCTAATTGCTGCAATTAGTTACTCATCTACTCAACTTAAATAAAGAGAAGGAAATTTCAACTTAGATTCTTAAATATTGATATTAAATATAGATATTAAATAGTGTTTTGTAAAAATACTATTACTTGTTTAATTTATCTCCTTTAAATTA
>DESS01000222.1 GCA_002361335.1 Richelia sp. UBA3308 | reverse complement strand
AATCCATTCTTACCGTGATAGTTGTTACTCTTTACTCGTTACTCCTTACTCCTTACTCCTTACTCTGGATAAGAAATAACAGTAATTCGCTTCATAGTTTCCAACCAAGCAGGCGTGGATGCCTCAGCGGTTTCTTCTGCCGAAGCAATATATCTCAGTAAAGGTTCGTGTTTGGATTTTAAAAGTTCTTGTAAACTGTCTACAATTTCTTTCAACGCCAATGAAAAAGAACCTTTGACTTGTTTAGTTAATTCACTCACATATTGAATCAAATGTAATCCGGCACTAGCAGTAATTTCATCCCGCAGTCGCAATACAGCAATTTGATGATTAAATGGTCTTGGTGGTACCGAAAATTGTTTATTGGGACTCCAATCGAATATTTGTCCAGTTTGATGTTGTGCGTCTTTTCTGGCTAGGGGAAATAAACTATCCGCATTAATTGGTACTGCACTATTTGCCAATCCGCTGTGCTGAATGATTAAATTTTGCCACTTATTAGTCGGATCGATCGCTCTTAATAAATATCGATACAAACGAGTTTCTCTCTTACCAAATTTCTCCTGTATCTGTGCCTCCATTTGCGGTTGCATAATTTCCTTAATTTTGTTGCGCTCTAACTGCACTTGAGAAGACAACTTATTAAATAAATCTTTCACAGTTTCAGCAGTTCGTTCGTGAGCAAACAACTGCATCTCATTGATAGTTTTCACAAAAGAATTATAAAAGTCATCACTTTGAGTGGGAATCGCATCTTCTTCTTCGTCTTCTTCAAAAATACTTTGACTTTTGGTAAACGCGATCGTACCATTTTTAGTCCGATCAAATAATAAAGTCCACTCACTCCACTCAAAAAATATTTTATTCGTTAACTCATCTTTAACAACATCACTCAAAGTTAATCCGGTACGATTTTTTAACATCGGCTGCTTGTCTAAATCTTCCTGAAATTGCCGATAAGTTGTAACTAAATTCTCGATATTTTCTCGTAACGCTAAAAACGCCGGATTTTCAACCAAGGGAATATACGCCGGAATTTCTTCCAATACCGCTTTTAAATTATTTTGTTCCTTCATCACAGTTTGAGCAGCTCTTTGAGTATCTTCCAAAAGCTGCTTGATTCCATGCTGTCCCAAATGCTCCTTAAGTAAAGAACGCAACCTATTTATTCCACCATCTTCCGCATAATCACTAAGCTGTTTGTGCAAACTACTAGAAGTCGGTAACATTTGCCCCAACTTTCGCCATTTCTCCCGCAACTCAACTTGATCAACAGAAGAAGGCTTTTCTAAATCTGGTAAAAACTCCGGCGAACAAACTTGTACCAAGGAAGACAATTCCGCTTGCTTTGCCAACCCATACAACTGCGACAACAAAACAATATTTTTCTTCTCAGTAGTCAAATTACTAGCACTAGCCAGCGTCAGATGTAGAATTCTTAACTTTTCTAAAACAACTTCTTCCGATAATAAAGGTTCCTCCAAAACCTCATCCATCGCCGTAATATCGCGACTTGTTAAAGGAAGCTGATTAAACCTTCCCACACCAACAATAATCCGATCCCTTAAATCTTGCCCCTTATCTCGTTCCAACATACTGCGAATCTTCGCAGCAGTGACTCCCCCCGGATATCTACCATTAAGCAACAGTAAAATCGTTTGTACCTCCGTCAATTCCCGCAGCGATAAAAAAGTATCCCTGATACCAGAATCCGCCGCACCCAAACCGGGAAAATCCAACAATACAAACTGATTAGTTCCCTGTAACCCCGATAAATCCCAAATTTGTTTCGCCACCTCCACCGTCACATCGATCCGTCGAATCAACGAGAAACTATTGTGTAAATCCCTCGCCGAAGGCTGTGCAAAAGTTTCCCAACGCTTAGGAGACTGCGGTAACTCCTTAAACTTTAACTCCAAAATATTCATTGGCGGCTCAGCCAATCTCAATCCCTTATTCGCAGTAAAATGGTCAATTTCGTAACTTTTACCGCAGATATCTTTACCATAAGCGCTATAAGTACGAACAAATACCACTACCTCCCGCAACAGCGATCGCAATTCTAAACTTTGAGTTTGATTCCATGCTTGTTCACACCAAATTAAAATTCCATTGGTATCGACAAAACTCGTAGGATACAAACTCTTTAAAGTGGCCAGAGGTGCTGCGGGTACCTCCGCCAATTTTGCTCTACCTTCCACCACCTTGAGCATAAAGCCCAAGCATTCCTTTACCCCTTCATGGGAAAGGTATTCCACCCTAAACTTACTAACCTTCGTCGTCTGTAACTCCGGTTGCTGCACCAAATGAATCGCAGTCACATTACCCGTAGAAGGAGTTTCGCTCACAGGTAAAGCATCCGCAAAACCAATTAAACTACCAATCAGTAGAGTTTTACCACTACTAAACTCTCCCATCACACCTATTTTTACAGGAGAAGAAGCCAATTCTACTGTAGAACGAGCTGACTGTACCAGACGTTGAATGTTCTCATGAATACTTTCAGGAACCCAACTCTCTTGAGGTGGTGGATTCTCCGAAACCAAATCCAAGCTTTGCAAAACGGATTCAGCATACTCCTTATAACGGCGTAGTTTCTCTACTGCTATGTCACTTTTCATACTCGCTCCTGATTCACGCAGAGATTATTTTTTCACGAGATTGTTAATAAATGGCGGTAATCTTTTGTATTGGTAGATTAGTTCACTAAAAATGAAAATCTTCACCCCAAATAGTATATTTTGGCATTAAATACCCCACCAATTGGAACTTTTCGGATTTTTTTAGACTTTAAAAATTAAAATAACGATAGCAATAAATTATTACCACCATCCCAATAAATCGCCAACCATAAGTTTTTGTGAGATTTTAACCTGATTTTAGATTAACCCTTTGAAATTATACCTTTGTTCTAGTTATTTACTAAGTAAATTTGTTTAATCCGTTAATTATCCCTTTAAACTGAGATTTTTTTGGCTATCAGAGCCACAGTGCGATTGTTATACATAGTCCAATGGGTAGACAAATAAATCGAGGTAAATTATAGGCAAGGTTTCGGATTGATAGTAATAATCAGTACTAAGGGGCAAATTATATCACCATTTAAACCTAATTAACTGCCAACTTGGCAAAAATTAATTTATAACTGGCGATCGATTTACATTACTGCGATCGTTCTAAAAGAGTCTACAATTGTAGATTTTTTCAATAATCAAAGGTCGTAAAATAGCACATAGAGTACAAAAATAATAGCACCCCACTTGTAAATTACTAGTACCCCCACCCAAAAATACTAGAACCTATACCCCAAAAAAATTCTTCAATCCTTATTATTATTGGATTGTAAGTAGTTGAGTACAACGCTAATAAATTTAATAAAATCAAGGGCGAAAACTTTGAACTCTTGCTTACTTGCTGACTGATATAACAATTACAGGATTTACGCAGAGATTCCCCTCTACCCCCCCGTTTTTTCGGGGGGGCTTCTTAAAACCTCTATTTAAAACCTCTATATTATTGACTTTATGTAAATAATCCTTGGATAGAATCAAAGTTAGTTCATTTATTTGTCTAAATATCAGATATTAATTAAACGATAATTTTTGCATTCTTAGAGGATGTTTAAAAAGTATAATATTTAGCCAAAATCTCGGATTATCCCCCCTTTCCCCCCTTAAAAAGGGGAGTTAAAAAAAACCGAGTTTTATTTAGAGGATGTTTTTAAGGTTCAGGCGGTTAAAACCGCTACTACACATACAAAGTCCACCTGCGTGGACTAATCAATTTTTAACCCGTGCAGACGGGTTTTGCTTGTGTAGCCGCGATTGAAATCGCCAGGAAAACTATTTCACTGGCTTCATGTCATGTAATAAATAAAAGCCACGATGAGCCTAAAAATTGTAAATTTTTTTACTGTTTTTTTAATTACTTTAATAGTACTTTCTCCCAGTTTAATACTATTTAGTATAGTATGGGAAAAACATCTAGAATTTGTACAAGCGCAGCAGAATATTTCAACTTACCATACTAGTATAACAAGTGAATGTTCTGCACTGAGTCTAGAAATAAATTCCTTGAGAAACAGTGATTATTTGAACTTATCATTAAACTCAATTAAAACCAATTTAAAAGTATCAGATAAGTATCAAATTATTCATTTGTGGAGATGGATTTTTTTAGTTTTACCATTTTGTATAATTCTTATAATTGTTTTATACGATAGGTATTTAGTTTATCGCGCTAATATTTTTCAACAACAAGTAGAAATGTTAGAAAAAATATGGCGACAAAGTGTTGAAAATTAGTAAAATTACTAAATAAATTATGATTATGTCATCAGAAGAACGTCAAAATCAATATTATAGTTTAATTGAACAATTACTAAAATGTCCTAATGGAAAAGAACCCGAACTTATCGAAGCAAATTCGCAGTTGTTAGATGCAGAATTCATCAAATCCATCATGCAAGTTGCAACAGCATTTGCACACAATGGTAATGAAGACGGTGCAAAATTTTTAATACACATTGCCCGTGAATTATCCAAACAATTAGGATTTTATCCTGAAGTAACAAAGGCGGAGTAAAAATGCTATTGACGGCGAATGAGGCACAACTTATTGCTTTAGAATTTATTCTTAATGAGTGGAACATTGCTGAGGAATATAGAGACTGGTTTACAGTAATTGATTGTCGCCTCATTGGTCAAAGTTGGTATATTGTTGAAATAGCTGTAGCTGGATTTCCCGATCGCTGGTATATTCAAGTTTACGATACTGGAGAATGTGACCCTAATTATACATTCATTTCTCCTATTCGCGGTTGTGAAGGATATACTGACCTTAAGGATTTACCTGAATTAATTGCTGAAGTTTTAGTTTGCGAACGCAATGCTCGATGATATAATAGTAAATTTTTCTCTAAGTTACGCTATACAATTAGCAATTAGTAATACCATTAGGGAACATATAAAGGTAAACATGATTCCTAATTAAATATATTGATTTGCACGTTTGATAGGGTTTACTTACTATAAGTAAACCTTTTTTTTATCCTATCCCACTCTGTCTATTATAAACCCTCGAGTTCGACCGATCTAACCTTAAAGTTTAGAAACCCAGCAAAAAACAGGATTTATTAATATTTTAATTTAGAAATAATTATATACAAATAATTATGAATTAATCAAAAAATATATAAAAACAAATATAAAAACAAATCTAAGAGGATGTAAGTATGCATCATAAATAAAAATCGTAAACTTTTAGATCCCCCTAAATCCTCCTTTAATAAGGGGGACTTTAACCCCCTTTCTTAAGGGGGGAAAGGGAGGATAATTCGGTACAATGGTTAACATCCTCGAAAAACAAATATAAAAAAAATAAAAACAAATCTAAAAAAATAAAAAATCATTCAATAGTCGTATTTAAAAAAACTACTAATATGTTATATTAATAATGTCTTAGAATCTACAGAAATATGTTGTCAAATGATTAGCGATGAAGCTCTTGCTAAGGAATATATTCGAGTAATCAACGAGTATTATCCAAAAGTAGGAGAGATCCTTGATGGCTGTTATGTGAAAGTGATAACAACTCATTGGGGAAAACCTCCTAAACGCTTGCGACATATAGGGATTTATTGTCCCGAGGAAATAATGTCTTATGTACAAACTCATAAGCAAAGACTTACAGATGTCGCAGAAAATATGGGATTAGTTCAGGTTGTTTTTCGCAATGCTTCACGTTTGTTACGAGATCCAATGTCGAAAATAAAGCAATCCGATCCGCGTATGTGGCTGGATTTGCAATGGGTTTCAAAGTAGAAAAATTACGACTTACAAATACAGTTGATGAGTCGCGGGCTATTATAATTAATACAGCAATGGTAGGGCTTAGTGAACCTGATATGGGTAATGGTGATAAACCGTACATCAAAGTAGTAATAAGTTATTGCTTTATAAGTTGATTGTTGGCGATATTGCTCATTTTTTATGACCCAATTTATTAGGGGTAAACTCTGCTAAACCAGTACGGAATAATTATCTCTCCAACTCAAAGCCGTTTCCATGTCAATAGTGAGATCAATCAAAAGTATAACGGATAAATAAAATCTCCCAACTTTTGATTTCTAAAAATCCACAAACATACAGCATTTTGCAAGTAAATTAGATACCGCAAAAATTTTTATTAGCTCTTGTGGTACGGGCATCCCTGCCCGTAAGAATTTACCTTAGCATTTAGAAAATACGCTGTATTTTCGCCCAATTAACCTAACCGAGATTAGAAACAGAGGGCTTGTATTATGAATAAAACCTTCCTTCATGGGGATGATTTACCACCGCGTGAGGTAACGCAAAGCGATAAGATGTTACTTCTAGAACTAGAAAGAAGTACGGGAAAATGTTTCTACTTTTCTTGCGATGGTATTACTCAAGCATTACTATCAAGTTGTTTTTGGTATCTTACCATTGACGCTGAATATTTGACATTAGTGATTCATACTCCAGACATAGTAACTTACTGGCATATAGTCAACAATATAGTGCAATTGGGAATGAAACTCGAACCTCTTGCTTCCAACGCCAAAATCCGCGTTAATCCTCCTCCTAGTAAAGCGACATCTTTTGAAATTGGTGTAGATGAAGTATCAGCTTTCCGGGATTGGTTGTGAAGTTGGTTGAGAAGTATGTTCCGAACAACTTAATTCCTTTCCTCCCGAAGCTCGATTCACCAATCTTTCTAAGCGAGATTGTCCAAAGCGTTTAATAGCTAATAAATTCTCCGACTCTCCAGCAAAGTCTTCATCAGCCACATTCACATCCATTGCCAAAGCCGCTAAATATCCGGCTTCCCCTACCAATTTTCTCACCCGCGCATCATTTTTACCAGTCGGATAAGTAAAGTAGAGAATTGATTCGCCCAAATTTTCCTCTAGTAATTCTTTAGACTCGACTATTTCAGGTACAAGCTCTTCATCAGATAACTTAGTTAAATCTGGTGGATGAGTTTTACTATGACCAGCTATAGTTACTAAAGGATCATCAGCCATAATTTTAAGTTGCTCCCATGTTACATGGGAGCGACCTGTATTAATACCCATATTTTTAGTATAAACTGAGAATACTGCCGGATAATTAAACTTTTGAAGTAGAGGAAAAACGTATTCATAATGGCCGCCATAACCATCATCAAAAGTTAGTAAAATTGGTTTTTCTGGTAATGGACTGCCGGTACGTAAATGAATTACTAATTGGTCTAAACTTATGGGAGTTACACCCTTGGATTTGATTAATTCAAAATCCGCTTCTAATTCTTCGGGAGTAACATCAAAAAATACTTCCTTTTTGGGTAGAATATCGTGGTACATCACCACAGGTACTTTGGCTTTTCTCGCTTCGTCGTTAATATTTGGTAAAGCTACAGCATTCAAAGAAAGAGGAACATCTACCTCCGGAGTTTGAGTTTTTACCAATACTTCTTCTTCAGATAAACTTTCCTGATTCCAAGGCTGTAAATTTCTACCTATAGTTTGATATTTTTCGCAAAATTTTTCTACACTTAAAGGAGATGGTTTCTTTTTGAATAAATCTGGTAAAGCACTCTGATTTTTGGTTTTAGAATCAGTATTAGAACCAGTATTAGAATTAATATTTAAAGCTAATAAACCAAACACAATTAAAAGAATACTTCCGGCAATTATAGGAATATACTTGATAAAATTATTATTTTTGGGCTGCATAGGAATTGATATGAGTATTTTGTAATCAGTTTGTCATTTAAGTAGATAATTATAGAAGCATCCCAAATTTTAGTAAATAATCATCGCAATACCCTACAAGGGTATCGCTACAATTACTAAGCCCAGGGATCTGGGCTTGTTTTTTTGTAGCCCCACAATCACCCTCTGTTAGCTTTAGAACTTACGCAATTGGAACATTTTCTCTTGTAGGGTGTGTACTCTGAAAAATTTTGAAAATACAGCATATTTCATAGAGCCGTCGGTAGATTCTCACCGGGCCCCGGATGCCCGTACCACAAGAGTTTCAGAGAATAAGACTGGGTTGTGTACGGCACCAAGTTTTAAGGATGCTCCTGTAATTATCGCGCTTTAGCTGAATAACAAAACCTTAAATATAAGACTTATCAAATGCAAGTCTATAAAATACAAATATAGGTTAAAGATTAAAGGTTAAAATAGTAATTTATAATACCCCATGCTCAATACCCAATGCCCTATGCCCTTTCGGCCCAATTCCCTTTCGGCCCAATTCCCAATTTATATAAAGCACTAAAAACCCGATTTCTTCAAGAAACCGGGTTTATGAATTTTCACAAATTATTTAAAAGTTATATATTACGTTCGGTGAAATCTAAAATTCCAATTTGATTGATATTAAACAGTTTATTTTCAACCTTTTATTCAATACCATTATAATTAAGCATTTTGCGCTTCCTTAGCTTTAGCAAACTTACGCTTAACTGATGCAGCACCTAAACTTGTGACTGCTAAAATTCCTAACATGGAAGCTGGTTCTGGTACCGATTGTGCTGCTGATTGATAAACAACATTATCTATAATAAATTCGTCACCAAATGCAGGTGTATCAATTGTGGCATATGATATTAAATTACTTCCTACATCTAAAACAATAAAACCTATTGGATTAAAATTATTAGAAGGAGCTTTGGGTAGTGAGTCTGTGTCTAAAGTAATACTCTCAATCAAATTATTCGACTTATCAAAAACACTAAGGATCATATCCAATGATGGTCGTGTAGCAAAATCCATACCCAATGCTGACACTTCTTCTAAGAAATCCAGACGTACTAACGCTCCGTTGTTACCATCGTAATAGCCTTCATCCGTTACAGCAGGGCTAAAAACTGTACTTGTGTTAGTTATAAAACCATTTGTAACTGAAAGATTACCGTCAGTAAAAGTATTCCCTGAAGCCCCATCAAAATCAACTACAGTTGCATCTGGGTTAAAATCAGAACGATCAAAGCTAGCAGCTTCAGCAGAATTGACTTGAATTAAACCTAAACTCAATACAGAAGCAGCAATAATTCCGAGTTTGTTAAATAATTTCACGATCAAAATTCCTTCTCTTTTAAGTGCAAACTTGTTGTGTTTGTCTTTGACATTCCAAAACTAATTGAGGGCGATCGCAAACCACAAGACTTATTCGATATTCTTTGTAAGGTGCTAAAAAAAACTCAAAGACTGAAAAATATACGCAAATAAATGATTTGACTAGCTATTTAAACGTATTAAAAAAAAATCTAAATACGTGTATACACCAAAAAAAATATGCTCTTAATTGAAGATAAGATATTAATTTGCTTTCTGACTACGATTAAATACGAATATATAATACAAAAGTATACTAGTATTATTGACAAATATTAAGTAATAATAGACACAAGTTTTTTTTTGCGTATTAAGAGGTGTTTGTCTCTTTTTGAGGAAATCTAATTTATTTTGGTCGTAGATTTAGTTATAGTTCTTCATAATTAAGCTCTTTTTCCATCGAAAATATCTTAGCTAGAGATTTTGTGAATTCATCTAAAGACTCCTGGTAGG
>DESS01000356.1 GCA_002361335.1 Richelia sp. UBA3308 | reverse complement strand
TACTCATTACTCATTACTCAATACTAAAGCCAATTCCCCAATAAAATATAAGGTGCCCAATATCTGGGACGCTTGTATTTACGACTCTTCAAAAGTTTTATCTGAGCATTACGTAGTGCTTGGGCTTTGCTGATTTTTTTATCCGCTAATTCCTGATAAAATTGACCCATTAATATTGAGGTAGATTGATCGTCTAAATTCCATAAGGAAGCAATCGTACTACGCGCCCCTGCTTGGAAAGCTACACCAGCAATTCCTAAAGCTGCTTTTTCATCTCCTAGGGCTGTTTGACAGGCACTTAATACCAGTAATTCTATAGCTTCGGGTTTATTTTGTTCAACGCTATGTACTAATTTATTGAAATCTTTAACGTATATACGCTCATTATTCCAAGCAACTATAAATGTCTCTTCGGCTTTTGAACTAAACTTACCGTGAGTTGCAAGATGAAGTACTGGATAAGGTAAAGAATTGATTCGTTCTTGCAATGTCTTGCTGGTAAATTCCTCATTTAAAAGTATATCGCTCGGTATTTGAGAATCAATTTTTTCTAACTCCCGTTCTACATTAGGTAAAGCCGAAAATCCCGCAGATGGTTTGCTTAATCCTGCGGCGATCGCACTTAAATCTTTTTGCAATGGTTTGGCTTCAACTAGTTGTTGAGAAGGTATTAGTGCAAGATTATATTTTTCTACTAGATACTGTTTACCGTCATAAAGAACCGCAGGAGGTACATTCCGCAATGCTCCATCTAAAATAAATACTAATGTCGGATTTTCAATAGATTTTAAAGCTGCTTCTAACTTCGGTTGAATCAGCCAATTGTAAACTTTTTGAGATTTTTTTTGAACGGTACGCAATGTGTGGGGTTTTGGTAAATCTCGCTGCAATTGATTTAAAGTTTGTTTTACTTCATCTGCATTTACAACTGATTCGTAATGCAGCCATTTGTTGTTTTTGTCTTTATCTTTATTTTGATCGTTATTTTTAGAATTATTTGGTAATTGTACAACTACGGATAATCTGTCTTTCAAAATAAATGGATATATCACCACTGCTGTGGAGTTTTCTTGCTTTTGTACAAGCCTAGTATCTAAACAAGTATTGCGGAAAAAGTTATTTAATTGTGCTATCTGTAATAATTCTATAGTTTCGCTAGCTTTTTCTAAATTTATGGGATTTATTTCTGATTTTCCCTGACTATTTAAAAGTAAATCAACTCGCTCTCGATAAACTGGTTCTATGTCTTTTTGAAAAGAAAATTTGACTTGGGGGTTAACTGCAAATAAATCGTAGCGCAAAGATTTTATTGTATTAACAGCTTTATCGTAAAATGAAATCGCATCTTCAATATTGCCTTTAGCTTTAAGCAAACGTCCTAATTGCCATTCCCATTGATAAGTAATTTCTTCAGCACCGATACCTTGAGAAATAAATAAAGCCTCTTCGGTTAGTTTTTGTGCATTATCCCATTGTTGAGTTTTTTCATACACTTTACCTAACATACCAAGGGCATAAGATTCCGTGCGTTTATCTTGCAAACTTTTTGCTTGCTCTACTGAATCAGCTAATAATTTAGCAGCAGTAAGGTAGGAATTTGGCGATGATGAGTCCTTAAAATTCTGTTTTTTCTTACTTCCTGCTTCCAATTGATTACCATTTAACTCAATCAAACTTTGAGCAAAGTTAATTCTGGCAAAAATTGCACTACGACTGGGAGGTAATTTAGCAAGTTGAGTTTGGATTTGAGATGATAACCCTTGCAAATCTTGATTCTCCCCATTATCAACCAGTAAACTAAATTCATTGACTAAAGCTTGAATTACTGTGGTAGGTGAATTAGTAGTTTTAGCAGCTTGTTGATAAAATTTAATCGCAGCTTGGGTATCTTCCTGAGCGCGAGCAGTGTTACCCAAACTAACTAAAATATCACCTATTACTTTATTATCTGATAAAGACTTTGCTACTTCTAAACTTTGCAGCAATATCTCACGAGATGTTTTTAAATCACCTGTAACTTGTACCACATTGCCAAGACTCCGCAATCCCGTTACCTTGAGAGGAGTGTTCGGTTGAGCAGCCAAAATTTTGGTTGTTTCTGTTAAAGTTTTCTCAGCTCGACGATAAAATCCCAAAGCTTGCATTGCTTGGGCTTGATTGATGCGATCGCGAATTACTGCATTTTCATCTCCAATTTTTTCATAAATGTCAACTGCCTTTTGCCAGATATTTAATGCATCTTCTGGTTTGTTTTGAGCTAATTGTAAACGGCCTTGAATATCTAAAATTTGAGCCAGAATCTGGGGATTTTTGATTGAAGAATGGTTTTCTTGCTGTTGTTGAGTATATCCCAGTAAATTTAAACTTTGGGTAATGGCAATTTGAGCTTCATTCCACTGTCCCAATTGCTGATAAGCTAATGATAGATTCCCTAATGTTGCTGCTTGTTGAAGTTCATCGACCTTGGCTTTAAACCCAGAGATAGCTTGTTGCCACACCTTCACAGCTTCAGCAAAGCGTTCTGCGGCATAGAGTTGTTTTCCACGTTCTACCAAGTCTTGAGTATCAGTTATGCTTTGTACGGTGGAATTATTGACGAATTTATAAGCCCATGTAGGGTGCAATAATCCCGTACATAAAAACGTAGTAGAAAGCAGCAATATAAAGAAAATACCCTTGATTCGGCGTAATTTAAATTTAGAAAAACTTATAATTTTCCCCTTTATTCTATTTCTATGTAATAAGTCTGTGCGATTTGTTAAAGCCATTTTTTTGATCAAATATAGCGAATTTCACCCTTATTAGAATACAAAATTAAAAATTCATCAAAGCTCTTCAAAGGCTCCGCAATAGTTTTAAGTAGCAGCTAAATATCAAGTTAAAATTGACCATTACGCGATCGCAACAGTTTTAAGCAACAGTTAAATATCAAGTTAAAATTGACCATTACGTGATCGCAACAGTTTTAAGCAACAGTTAAATATCAAGTTAAAAGTAACCATTGTGCAATCGCAACAGTTTTAAGCAACAGCTAAATATCAAGCTAAAATTGACCATTACGCGATCGCAACAGTTTTAAGCAATAGTTAAATATGAAGTTAAAATCTACTCCACCACAACTAATTAGACCAATAACTAAAGTTAATGCCGTAATTGCATTGAGAGGTAATTTTCTAAACAGCATTGGTAAGAATTATCGAGTATAATGATAATCGTTCTCATAGAATAGATATTGCGAAGACAGGAAGTAGATTTTTAACATAAATAATAATCATTATCATACAGGAGAAATAAGTGCTAGATGTAGAGCATTTGGACGTGAATTATCGGGGTATAGTGGCTATTGAAGATGTAAGTTTTCGCGCTTTCCCGGGACAGATAATTGGTATAATCGGTCCAAATGGTGCTGGGAAAAGCACTTTAGTCAAAGCCATACTTGGTTTAATCCCTTCGGCAAGTGGAATTATTAAATTTCGTAACACTTCGATCAAAAAGCAGTTAAATTCGATTGCTTACGTACCTCAAAGAACCCAGTTAGATTGGGATTATCCGATTACGGTACAGAATGTGGTGATGATGGCGCGTACCGCAAGTACGGGTTGGTTTCGCAATCCAAGTCGGCAGTCTAAAGAAATTGTTAAATCTGCGTTGCATAGAGTTGGAATGTGGGAATTTCGTAGCCGTCAAATTGGGGAATTATCAGGGGGACAGCAGCAGCGGGTATTTTTAGCTAGAGCGTTAGCGCAGCAAGGGGATTTATTTTTTTTTGACGAGCCATTTGTAGGGATTGATAAAACTACAGAAGATATTATGTTTAATATTTTCAACGAGTTGAGAAGGGATGGCAAAATATTAATTTTAATTACCCACGATTTAGGTGAAACTTTAACTAAATGCGACTCTTTATTGTTATTAAACAAACGTATTATTGCCCAGGGTTCGATTAAAGAAGTAGTTACCACCGAAAATTTACAGCGTGCCTATGGTAATAATATTTTATTTTTAAATCGGGAACAGAAATCAGCTTAGTTAGTCGTTGGTTGTTGGTTGTTGGTTGTTAGTATTAATTGGAGTGGAATTATTTTTTATTAATGTTAAATTTACTTACAGAACCGCTTAGTTTTGGGTTTATGCGAGATGCCTTGTTTATCGCTACGAGCTTAGGTATTCTTTGTTCAGTTGTCGGTTCTTATCTTATAGTACAGCGCCAGGGGATACTCGGAGATGTGATTGCTCATTCTGTTTTACCAGGAATTGCGATCGCAATATTTTTGGGAATAGATATTTTCTTGGGTGCGTTTATTTCTGGGACTTTCAGTACTTTTGTGATTAGTTGGATCGAATCCCAGTCTCGGGTTAAAGTTGATGCGGCGATGGCTTTAGTTTTTTCGGGTTTTTTAGCATTGGGCATCATGTTAATTACCGTGCTTAAAAGTAGAGTCGATTTGCATCACTTTTTATTTGGGAATATTTTAGGAGTAACGACGGGGGATGTTTGGCGGACTTTAATAATTACAGTTATTACCTTATTTTTAGTTAAAATTTTTTATAAAGAATTGCTATTTTATACTTTTGATCCTTTAGGCGCACAAGCCAGTGGATTACCAATAAATATAATTAAATTTGGTTTAACGGCAGCGATTACATTAACAATTATTGCTAGTATGCAAGCAGTGGGAGTGGTGTTAGTAATTTCTTTGTTAATTGGCCCTGGAGTTACAGCTTATTTATTAGTAAAAGAACTACATCAAATGATGTTTTTGGGTTCGATAATCGGTGTTATTGGTAGCGTTGGCGGTTTATATATTAGTTATTATCAAAATGTGCCTTCGGGATCATCAATTGTATTATTTATTTGTGGATTGTTTTTATTAGCATTATTATTTAGTCCTTCACAAGGTATATTAACTCGTCCGAGGGGAAAGAGAAATCGTTCTCGGGTTTTGCAGCATTCTGAGGGTAAGTAGATGGAAGAAACATATTAATATTGTTGCCTATTTTCTATTCCCTATCCCCTGTATTTCTTGATAAGTAATATCAAGTCCGTTGGCATGGGAATTATATATATTTACAGCCTCGGGACGCGGAGATAACTGCCTCGGGACGCAGAGTTTTTTTAGCTAATTTTTTTTTAATTCCGATGTATCCGGAAAAGATATAATATCAAGTCCGGCTAATTA
>DESS01000242.1:20046-22941 GCA_002361335.1 Richelia sp. UBA3308 | reverse complement strand
TTTTGACAACTAAAAAGTAACGCTGTACCAGCCCAGATTAGTGTAACCACAATGCTATCCCCCAAGCACTACCATAAACTAATTACCATAAACTTTACGATAATAATCTTGATATTCTTGAGATAATAAAGGTTTCCACCATTCACTATGGTTAAGATACCACTCTACAGTTAAACGTAAACCTTGTTCAATTGTTACTGAAGGTGTCCAACCCAAATGAGTTTTTATTTTACTAGCATTAATAGCATACCTCCGGTCGTGCCCTGCTCTATCTTTAACAAAGGTAATTAAATTTCCGGAAGGATTTACTGGTAAATGAGGTGCGAATTTATCCATTAATTGGCATAAGATATTTACCAGGTTAATATTTTCAACTTCGTTATTGCCACCAATATTATAAATTTCTCCCGGCACACCCGAGTTTATGACTATATCTAAAGCATGACAATGATCGCCGACATAAAGCCAATCTCGCACATTTTTACCGTCACCGTAAACTGGTAATGGTTTACCTAGTAAGGCGTTAATACACATTAAAGGAATTAATTTTTCCGGAAACTGATAGGGACCATAATTATTGGAACAGTTGGTAATAATTGTGGGTAGTTCGTAGGTATGATGATAAGCTCTAACTAAATGATCGCTACCAGCTTTCGATGCTGAATAGGGGCTATTAGGAGCATAGGCTGTAGTTTCAGTAAAAGGTGGGTCATTTGGACTTAAGCTACCATAAACTTCGTCTGTGGAAACGTGGAGAAAACGATAATTTTCAGGTTTATTATTAGCTAACCAATATTGACGAAAAGCTTCTAAAAGTGTATAAGTTCCCACAACGTTGGTTTGAACGAAAGCACCAGGGCCTAAAATTGACCTGTCTACATGAGACTCCGCAGCAAAATGAGCGATGATATCAATTTTTTCCCCTTCCAGAAGTTCCTTGATCAAGGAAGCATCACAAATATCTCCTTTCACAAATCTAAAATTATCGCTTCCTTCTAAAGAAAGATTATTAGCAAGATTTCCTGCATAGGTAAGTGCATCCAATACCACGACTCTATCGGAAGGATAATTATCACACCAATGATGCACAAAATTAGAACCAATAAACCCCGCACCACCGGTTACCAACAACCTACGACTCATTCAATTGACTCCTATGAGGGTTTTTCTATGGTTTATTTTTATATCATTTTATCGAGTTATTAATACAATTTTATGTACAGCATATTTTCTAAATGGTAAGGTACATTCTTCTCACGGGCACGGATGCCCCTACCACAAGAGTTTTAGAAAATTTTTGCGGTACCTCTCCCACAAAAATACAGCATATTTTATCTTACACCGGTACATTTGGACGGGCAGGGATGCCCGTACCACAAGAGTTTTAGAAGATAGCATTTTACTCAAAATAAAAGCAATCTGCTGTATTTGACAAAGAAAATTTTTTACTGCGATGGCTTCCGCGATGCCCTTTGGGCTTATCGCAATTTATTTTTTATTTTATGAAATATTCTTTTTGTGGATAATTTTGCTAGACGCATTGTGGTTAAAGATTTAATATTTGAGGGATGATTTTGTTTATGGTCAAAAAAATCGTTTAATTCATCTAAAATAACCTGGAAACGTTGGATAATATTTTCACCACGATATTCTTGAAAAAAGCTTTCTGGTAATGTTAAAGCCGACCAATTTTCCAGAACTTTGAGAATACGTTGCATATCATATTCTTTAGAATAAGCAGCAATTTTACCACAATTTAATCCAGGATCTAAATAATCAGAAAGTCCACCATTGACGCTAGAAAAAACTTGACAACCGCAAGCGAATGCTTCCATTGGTTGTAAACCAAATCCTTCTGATACCCGCTGTTGTGCCCAGTATTCCGCTGAATCATAAATATAAATCTTAGTTCGATTAAATAATGCTGCAATATCTTCTATAAAATAATTAACTAGCTCTAATTTACAATGAGGCTGTAATGCTGGAATTAAATCTTTGAGGAGATATTCAGAAGATTTCCGCGCTAAAACTAAAACATCAATATCTCGTTCCAGATTTCGATTATTGAATTCATCGCTAATTTGATTCGGTAAATAATAAATCAAAGAATGAGGTGATAACTGTCCCCAATAACCCAAAGTGTTACGACTAACGGTAATAATTGGAATACTCCCTGGAAGTTTAAAACCATAACCAGCACTATGGGCATGATAAACAACATTATAAGACTTGAGACGGGGAGCAAGTTTTGCCACATCAAATCCCCAACTGATTACAAATATGACTTCCTGTAAATTTTCAGAAAGCAGTACATCATCTAAAAAAAGTTTGTCTTTTTCCCTTTGACGATAAGTTACCACATCAGCATCACATATTTGTTTAGCAAGCTTGAAAGTTTTTAATTCCGCAAATAATCCGCCACAAGCAAATTTACCATCAGTTCCAGGAAGTAAAAAATAAAGTTTTCGCACGATCAAATCTCCTCAACCACTTTTATATCTCACACCCTATTAGGATAAGGAATTATAGCGGTTTTGGCTTTGAATGCAATACAAAGTTTATTTGTAAAATTCTTACAGGGATGCCCATCCTACAAAAATATATTGGACAAAGACGGAAATTTCCTATCTAACCCAGGGCAAACGCTCCCCTGTCTTTAATAAGGGGAAGCAAAGGGGGGTCGTTTCGTGTATTCTATTAAACTGAAAATGGTTATATTGTGGTCAAAATTAGAAGGGGCAGCGATGCCTATACCACAAAACTGTATTTGACTGAACGGAACACCTTTAATATCAAGTCCGGCTAATTATTTACTATATAACCCTATTGAAAATATGGGGCATATTCTACTAATCACGAATACTTATTACTCATTACCTCAGCCCTTCGGGCAAA
>DESS01000242.1:0-19954 GCA_002361335.1 Richelia sp. UBA3308 | reverse complement strand
TTAACCGGACATGATATAACATGTAAACCTTTATCTAAAAAAACTTTTTTTCATAAAATAACTTTTGATCAAGCGTAACCATAACCATCCCAGAAAACTACCAAAAAAGTAAACCGGAAAATCTGTCCAAGTAAAACTGTTTCCTAAAACAAGTCTACCGGGTAAAGTCGAACGAGCTGCTTGTAAAAATGGCGGTTTCCATAATTGCAGAAATTCAATCCCACAAGTTGCAATACAAACCGCGATCGCAATACGCCATGGTGAAATTTTAGGTAAAAGGAAATTGAATAACAATATCCAAAATATCTCGTAGGCAACGCTTCCTAAAGCATCATGTAGCCATGGTGGATTTAATCCTTGAGAAAATCTAACTATATATCCCAAAGGAACAATTATTATCATACTCACTAGTAATAGTATGCGATATTTAAAATACATGTAAAAAAAAAGACAATAGTTAAATTATAGTCAAATTACTGTTGCTATCTTCGAGGCTGCTTATTTAAGCCTCATTTATCAGTCTTGGAAAAATTAAGGTTTCATCCCAGTTTGATAGAAAAGGGTTAATCATAAAAAGTAAAAAGCAGAGAAGAAAAAAAACCCTGCTTTTATATTTATATATTAATTAACCTCTTAAGAGAAGAAATCAAAACACTTACTAACTACAAAATCTATTTAAGTACTTGGTTTTTGGTAATAGCCCAAAACTTTTTTCACATAATCTGCACTAAAACCGCGATCGCAGCCTTGATATTTACCAGTCATCCACCAACAGGCGGTACGACCCACGGCTTCTGTTTCATTATTATTAGTAGCTTCCAATTGTTCTTTTAACTCTCGTTTGGTAATACAACTAACAATTTCACGTGCTAGTTCAGCGTTATTTTCAAACTCCGTTGGTGAAACTTCTTTTTTCAAACAAAATTTTGACCAACCTCTTAAAGTTTCTGGTTTAACTTGCCATTCACTATATAACCCGTCATTTGTAGAACCTGTTTTTGGTGCAGCCAATCGCAGTGCTTCTACCATTGTTGTAACTTGAGTATCCAATGATTTCTGTTGCCCTTGTGCTGTCATTGGTAACAGCCCTAAAGTCACAATTACGCCAGTGAGTAAAAATTTCATTGCATTCACTCTAGACAAACAGGCTTGAGGATACAACATTATTTTTCAGTTCTCATCTACCAAAAATAGTAGTTTTTGTTTGTAAAAATTCAATTGATAAGTTAAAGACAATCTAAGTATTTATACATGGATAACTTAATTCTCCAATATTTCAAATTTTAAGCATTCTAGTGCATAATTATAAAATTATATTTTTTAGTACATATGTTTTAATTATTCGTCACATATCGAAAATTATCTCAGCAGCTTGGTGATTAAACTTTTAATTTCCCAAGTAAGAAATTATTCGGCATTAAATATAAGCTAATAATGATGAAATCGATTAAAAATAGAAAAATAGATTATTTTTTTGTATACATAATTTGTAATATTTAATTTACAAAAATTTGTACTCTTGAATAATTAATAAAGATTCCTATTTAGGAACGAGATTACAGTCCATTTCGTTGTAATATAAGATATTCATAATCTGTAGAGCCGTTTTGAGTAAATTCAAATCATAAAGTTAAAAACCCCAAAATAACCAGCAATAAAGCATAAAAATAAGCCAAAAACGTATTACAACCTTTGATAAAGCAAGTTTTTAAAAACTGAAAATGTTAATTTTAGTAAAAAAGGCAGTTATAAAAACTACTAAGCATAATATTTTCTTCTCAGTGATTGACAAAAGAATAATTTCATGAAGGTTGACAAAAAATAGTTTATATGATTTGAATATGGTTTTAAATTGAATTGCAGTTTTTGATAAATGGCAATAACTAAAAAATACAAAACCTCTCTCTAAAAATTAAGAGAGAGGTTAAATCATCTTGACTAGAATCAGTCAATATCAATAAAGTTTAATTTTTGAGTTTTTTTCTAATTCCACATCGACGCAGCTCAGAAATAACTCAAAATAGAAGTAAATGAAATCACATAGAATTGCAATATCAAATACTAGAATATATCTAAGAAATTAAGAAATTTGGAACAAGAAACTGACCAAATCTCCCTTACCCATACTTATGCGATCGCCAGGGCGTAAACGGTGACGATTTCCGGGTAGCAGGGACATTCCGTTAACGTAGGTACCGTTAGAACTTCCGACATCTTCAATATAGTAAGCGTCTCCTTCTACACGAATATCGGAATGGATTCGCGAAACAACTTCCGAATTTTCAAATCCCGAAATATCAATATCGGGGGGGACTCGGTCGTTTGGTTTGCCAATATGAATTACAGAAAGATTCTGAGGAAGTTCGATTTGTGTGTTGGTTTTAACATGAACCAAACGAGCACTTACCTGCTGTAATTGAGTCCTAGAAGCAGAAGGAATTGCTTGTGGTGCAGGGGTAGGTTCGGGTGCAGGTTCTATTGTTAAATCTGGTAATGCCTCAAGAAAAGAAGCTTCTTCTTCCGACTCTGTGGCAGGTGCAGGTTCAGCGACGTTAACCGCAGGTGGTGCAACTGCGGTCGGTGGAGTAACTATTTCTTGTTCGACCCTTTGGGGTTCGGAGGGTATAGTTGGTGGAGGGCTACCTTCCGTGGATGGTGTTTGTAGTTCTTGAGGGGAAGAAACTGCTGTTGGTGGTAAAGAAGAGGATTCTATAGGATTCACGGATTCTGCTGAGGTATTGCCTAAAGGCGGTACTTCCACTGGAGTGTCGGGAGCAATGGTTGGCGGGACTGCTTTATGAGCAGAACGTAAATTATAACCACACTGTCCGCAAAAAGCTGCATCTGCTTGCACGGTTGCCCCGCAACTCGGACAGCTAGTAGTTGCCGGTAGGGGAGTATAGCAAGCTTCGCATTGGACAGCGCCATCTGGGTTGGGATGATTGCAGTTAGGGCAAACAATCATGAAATTAAACCTTTTTTCAAGTTCATCATAAAATAGTGCTGGCAAGCAGACGAGCATCTGTCGCTTTTGATTTTAACAATTAGTTAGGATTTGGCGCTTCATTTTTGAGTTTGGCTTTGAGTTCGGCACCAGCAGCCTCGTCTAAAAGCCACCAAAGTTCTTTTTCGGGTTTAATTAAACGAGAAGGATAAGTCATGTCACATGCTGTTTCTGCGAAAACTTGATCTAAGGCTGGCCTTTTGTTTTCACCTGCAACCAAAAATATGACGCATTCAGCCGCGTTAATAAATGGATAAGTAAAAGTAAGACGCACAGAAGTATCTTTGTTGCCTACTGTAACCAGCTTATCGGTAACTTTCAATGCTTCTGTGTTGGGAAACAAAGACGCGGTATGAGCATCATCACCCATTCCCAGTAAAATCACATCAATTGCAGGAAATCCTTTTTCACAATTAAAGAATTTGCGTAAATGCTCTTCGTACTGTGCCGCAGCTTGGGAATGTTCGGCTGCATCTGTAGGCATGGGGTGGATATTTTCTGCTGGAATATTAACTTTATCCAACCACGCATTACGTGCCATTAACTGATTGCTATCGCAATGGTCTGGTGGAACATAACGTTCATCACCCCATAGTACATGAATTTTATCCCAAGGCAGTGGTTGTTTACTCAATGCTTCATATAAAGGCTTGGGAGTGCTACCACCAGATAAGGCAATAGTGAAACGTCCCCGTTGTTCAATAGCGGCTTCCATTTTCGACAAGATTAGACAAAGCGCCCGTTGTACCAGCGCCTCCTTATCCGGAAATACTAATACTTCAACTTTTTTGCTCATCAGCTTTCTTCACAACCTTGGTTACTTCTGGCATAACCATAGCGCCGATATCAGAATTGTGCTTTTTACTTTGTGAAACCTTTAACTTTCTTGGTTCAGAAGTCCCTCGATTTATGGAAGAGATGAATCACGGGCACTCACTGGCTTGATTTTCAACATATTTCGGCAATTGTTCAATAGTCACTCTACCACAAGAAACAACGAAGTAAATCCCAGTCCATAATACTCGCTTATTCCAATATTGCTTCTTGAGATATTCGGCATAATTGCGCCACATGGTTTTGCTTGAGGTTGCTTTGAGGTTAGCAATTAAGTTTGATACAGAAATTGATGCTTTCTAACTAATTAGTAAATCCACATGGTCATGATATAACCATTTTATGAAGAAGGTAATCAAAGTTCGATTGTATCCAAGCAACCAGCCAAAACAGCTACGTTTATGGGCATTGGGTTGTAGCCGTTTTTGGTGGAATAAGGCATTACCTGGGTGGAGTTACAACTTTTCAAAGAAAATATGACTAACTCAATCAACTATAGATAAGTTTAGTTAATAATTGGGCGATTTAATCTAGCTCTACAGTACGAACATCCTTCCGCAAAAAGCACGTTGGTTAAAGCGTACCGAGTTAAACGCTATGCTTCCCTTCGTTAAAGAAAGAGTAGGCATCGGTTTCCGAGAATGTCAATCTCAAGTTCTACAATCAACAACAAAGCATTTAGAACAAGCGATGAAGAACTGGTTTCAAGGTAGTAGCTCGAAAACCAAGATTCAAAACAAAGAAAAATAAACAATAGGCTTTCCTCTATCCCCCCGTTTTTATATCTCCCCATCCCCCATCACCTATTCCTGGGGGATGGCTTGTCGCTGCACTGCTAATAATTGGTCGATTCCTTTTTCAGCACAATCTAGTAATTGGTTAAGTTGACTACGGCTAAAACTACCTTCTTCTGCTGTTCCTTGAACTTCGATGATTCCTAGATTTTGATTCATCACGACGTTAAAATCTACCGTAGCAGCAAGGTCTTCGGGATAATTTAAATCTAAAAATGGTTCCCCATCTAATAAGCCTACTGAAACTGCGGCGATTTGTCCTACCAAAGGCGAACGTTCTAAAATACCTTCTTTCATCAACTTGGAAATGGCGATCGCCAATGCTACAAATCCACCAGTGATTGCTGTTGTACGAGTTCCAGCGTCGGCTTGAAGTACGTCGGCATCTACTGTTAAAGTACGCTCTCCTAAGGCTGTCAAATCTACCGCTGCCCGCAAACTGCGTCCGATCAAACGCTGAATTTCTTGAGTTCTCCCAGATAATTTCATGGTTTCTCGTTCGTGCCGTTGTTGAGTCGCTCCTGGTAACATTCGATATTCTGCTGTCAACCATCCTTGACCACTATCTACGAGAAATTTCGGAACCTTTTCACTAACGCTAACTGTACAAAGTACTTTAGTTTCACCACATTTTGCCAGAACTGAACCAGGAGCATTATTTGTAAAACCTTTTACAAAGCTCACTGGACGAAGTTCGTAAGCTTTTCTACCATCTGGACGCTGCCACACCATTGGGATTGCCTCAATTTTCCCATATATGTTACCAGTGAACAGTAAAAAGTAACCAATGAAAATTTCTACTATTTCAACCAACTTCAAACCACCCATCTCGTAAATAAAGAGGGAGAGAGTGAGGGAGTGAGGGAGGGAGGGAGAGGTAATTGGATGGGGTTTTTACCCCAACCAATTACTAGCACGCCTTCGGGACGGTGGGGTTTTAAACCCTGCATGTCTTGATAAAAAAGTTATTCCCCAGAAGTTTATAGCTTTGTGAAGGTTAGTATACAAACTTTCTTTTTACTTGATAGTCAAGGATTTTTTGAGAAAAAAATCATAATTTTTTATAAGCAACAAAACCTATTTCAAAAAAAATTATTATAAGTTAATCTAAAACATGTAAAACAGCAAATATCAGTGTGTTTATTTTTATACATGTTAATTAGTTGGTGAATAAGGACAAGATATTTTCTTGTCTAATTGTTTGTTTTATTAGAATTTTCAGGGTTTACATTATTTTATAAAGACAGTTATGGCTATATTTGGGCTTGATTTTTCTCTAAATCCCGGTACAGACTGAGAGTGCAAAGAACACTTTTAGAAGTCTTAATTTGAGCATCAGATAATTTGTATGAAGACTTTAGAAAAAATAATTCAAGTCTACTTTGCTCGATTATCCGATAGTTATAACCAATTGTCTGACTCTTCTAAGGGAGGAATTCTAGCGGTTTTATCTGTCATTTGTTACGCTTTGTCGTTGACTTTGACTAAAAAAGCTTTAGAGTTTTTGCTGCCTTTTACATTGCTGATAATTCAGACAGCATCGAGTGTGGCATTTCTCTGGACGATCGTGCTGTGGCAAGGTTTAAAAATTCCTCTAAATCGCAATATCTTGATAATGGGTTGCATTGGATTGCTAGAGCCAGGGCTATCTGAAATTTTCATTATTCAAGGGCTGGCGCTAACAACCGTTAGTAATGCGACTTTTATTAATGCAACTGAGCCAGTTGTTACCATTGCTCTTGCTTATGTGATTTTAGCCGAGCGTATTAATGTAGCAAAAATTTTACTGACGCTGGTTGCTTGTATAGGTTTGGTTTTGATTACATCATCTGATGTAGTGGGAATAAGTCAAGGAACGCTGCTAGGAAATTTTTTAATTTTTCTGGGAGTCGTGTTTTCGGCATTGTCTGTTATTGCCATATATATTTTGATTTATCCAATAAAAACTTTAACTGCTCTTCAAGTAGCAATCGCTCAACAGTCAATCTCATTGGTATTTTTCATAGTCATAATAATTTGTGGTTTACTGATTCAATTGGAAACAATCAATTTTGTGGGTATCACCCCGAAAAGTTTACTCTTAAGTATTGCCGGAGGTGTATTGGGATCTGGTGTGGCATTTTGGCTTTATTTATGTGCTTTACGTTATCAATCAGCCAGTGAAAACTCTCTTTATTTGACATTAATACCCGTGTTTGGGGTAATTAGTGCTTATTTGTTTTTGGGAGAGCGTCTTTCACTCCTTCAAGATTTTGGAGGTATGCTGATTTTTATTGCGTTAATCAGTTTTTTATGGGTATCTGAGATTTATGTCCCAAAAGAAAAATAAAATACTATCTTGCACTAGCTAGATGAAAAGTAAAAAAAGTACTAGGCACTTAGTTCTATTTTGGATTGCGCCCATTTCCGTAAAAGGCTGCAATTTCCTGAATAGTAGCCGCCATTTCATTAATATCAACTGAAAATTTAACACTCAATAAAGAGTTATATTATTGACTCTTTTTTTTTAGATAAGTAATTTCCACAAGATGCAAAATAGAACTAAAGGCATCATTAGCTTGTAATCTGTTAACTATTAACTGACAAAGCTTACAATGAATCCCCAATTACAAAATTCTTATATCCCCGATTCGCCGCTTTCGGTGGCTGGTTTAACTGACTATATTCGTTTGCTGTTGCATTCCGATTCAATTTTGCGACAAGTTTGGGTTACTGGGGAGGTTTCTAGTTCTAATAACCATCGTGCGGGATTCTTTTTTAGTTTACAAGATAGGGATGGTGATGCTTCTATTAAATGTGTAACTTGGAAAACTCAAATACCGAAACTAGCTCAAATGCCAACTGTTGGGGAGGAATTGATTGTTTTAGGTAGCATTCGACTGTATCCAGCGCGGGGAGAATATCAGCTTAGTGTATGGCAAGCTATACCTGCTGGTGTTGGTTTACAAGCTTTGCGTTATCGACAATTAAAAAACCGTTTGATGGCGGAAGGTTTATTTGACGATGAAAGAAAAAAACCGCTTCCGACTCATCCCCAAACGATCGCGGTTGTAACTTCACCAACTGCTGCGGCTTGGGGTGATATCAAGAAAACTTTGAGAAGTCGATATCCTGGTTTACATATTTTATTTTCACCTGCGACGGTACAAGGTGAACAAGCGCCCAGCTCTATAGTTAAAGCAATTCAAAGAGTGGAAAATGATGGACGTGCAGAGGTTTTAATTTTAGCACGGGGAGGTGGTGCGGTAGAAGAATTGGCGTGCTTTAATGATGAACGAGTCATAAGAGCGATCGCCGATTGTCCAATTCCTATAATTACTGGTATAGGACATCAACGGGATGAATCTTTAGCGGATTTAGCAGCTTCGCAAAGCGTACATACTCCTACAGCAGCCGCAGAATTAGTTGTACCATCATTAAATGATTTGTTAGAGCAACATGGCAATCGCGTTGCGGTTTTATCTACAGTGGTTGAAAATTCCTTGGTAACTGCTGAGAATAAAATACAAACACTACGCAATCGTTTGCGGCGATCGCGATTGGATAATCTTGTCGAACTTGAAATACAGGCTTTAGCTTGGAAACGGGAACAACTTTTACAAGCAATGAATTTAAAGTCACAAGCAGCAAAGCAGGATTTGGAAGTGTTGCGACAAAAATTGATCGCTTTAAACCCTAGGGCTGTTTTAAATCGTGGTTATGCAGTGGTAAGACAAGAAAGTGGAAGTATTGCTCGTAATGCTTCGGAGTTAGAACTAGGAGATGAGTTATTTATACAATTGAGTCAAGGTAAAGCAAAGGTTAAAGTTATAGAAATAAAAGATTAATAAAATTCCATAACAGTTTCAAGCCTAGCTACAATCAGATAAAATTAGACCGGCAAGGATGCTCGTAGTATAAACATAATTTCTTATTCAAATAACCTTTTCAAATAACCTTCCTGTGGAGATTTTGTTTGTTGTATCGCGGTTTCAACCCAAGTATAATTTCAAATTAAAATTAAACTAAAATTAAACTAAAATTAAACTAAAATTAAACTTTTTATAGCGATAAAAGATAACTATGGAAAAAAAATGGAATTACGAGACTAAAGTAGCAGAAATTGAAACTATAATATCTCGCATTGAAGCAGGAGAACTACAGTTAGAAGAAGTTTTTGAACAGTTTAGCGTTGCTGTCAAATATTTACGGGAATGCGAAACTTTTTTAAAACAGCGACAGCAACAAGTTGATTTGATGATTGAAAATTTACAAGACAATTAACAATAAATAATTATCAATAATAAATAATTATCAATTTTCTGATTCCCCTAAATCCCCCTTAAAAGACTTCAACCTTCCAATACATCGGGGGGAAGGGGGGATAATCTAAAAATTATCCAAAAAACTATACTTTTTAAACATCCTCAAAAGCGAAATCTTTAAGAGCTGCTTCTAAAGTTACAACAATCATCTAAACCATAAACTATAGCGCTATAGTTTTTTTATATCGCAATTGGGAAATAAATAATTTTTCTTTTTCAACCTCTTTGAATATCCCCTTACATATAAATTTTGTTCAGTACTCCTTCTATTGCTTGCCAGAGACGTTTCCTACAGTTTGTAAGTATAAGTACTCACCAAACTTATAGAAAATTCAAATAATAATACATAGTTATTTATAGAAAATTTACTGTCAGTTTAACTACTGAATGATCAAATAACTTATGACTGATATAGCAATCATTGTTAGATCAAAATTTTAGAGAAGCGAATAAGAGTATGAAAATCAATAAAAAATTCTTCTCCAGATTAAGTCTTGGTGCATTATTAGCTGCTGCGATAGCGGTTGTAGGAAATCCGGCTCAAGCTGCAAATTTCAAAAAAGTCAATATAAATTTTGATGAAAATGTTGGTGTTGGTAATAATCCACTAAATGGTGGAACAAAACTCGATGAACTTTGGGAGCAGGATTATGGTTTAAGAATGGATTCTAACCGTAAAGAATTATGGCTGTATGACAGTGATTGCGAAGGAAGTAGTTGTACTGGCGACGATCCCGATTTAGGTACAGGAAAAGGTCAAAATGGTAATCTTAAATATAAATCTCCTGAAGAAGGTAAAGTCCTAATTATTCAAGAAAATAAAGGCGAAGCTGATGACTATGCAAATCGCAAAAAGCGTGGTACCATAACTTTCGATTTCACAGATCAAGTTGGGGTTTTATTCAATAGCATTAAGTTATTAGACTTTGACGATCCAGGCGATCCAATCTTTAGTGCTGTTTTTGCTGATGGTAGTAGCACAGGGAATTTTACTTATAATACAAACTTTTTTAATGAGATAGATGTAAAGAATAACGATCGCACCAAACCAAAAAATAAAAAGCGAGATAACAAATTTGTTTTAAAAGACAACAACCCAGATAGTTCCTATATCAGTGAAATGAAAATTCTCAGTACAAGTTGGGACGGAAATGAATACGTTACTCGTGACAACTCACTCAGAGAATACAAATTCGATTTCAGCGGTAAAAAAGTTACACAATTTAATCTGACTTTACCTGGAAGCGGTGCGATTACTGGATTAAATTACGCTCGGCTAAAAAATAAGTTTAATTTCGCGAAAAAAGTACCCGAGCCGACTTCAATCTTAGGTTTAGTTGGTGTAAGTGCGGCTGTTGCTTCTTCCCTAAAACGTAAGCGCAAGTCTTCAAATATCGAGTTAATTCGGTAGAAAAAACTTTTTCATCAATAATTTTCTATAAATGCACTCGATTCCCCTTTGAAAGGGGATTTTTTTTGCTTTTTATACAGCATTTTGCAAGTAATATGATGTCCGATAAATTAAACATAGTATGTCAATTTGATCGGCTCTTAGGCATATAATTTGTAGATGATTCTATTCGATTGTGAGGCCTCAAACTTTCTTCAATTATTACTTCTTACTTATTACTTCTTACTTATTACTTCTTACTTATTACTTCTTACTTCTTACTCAGATCAAATATGATAACTGCTTAACCGGACATGATATGACTTGCTATTGTGCATTTTGAATGCACAACAGCTAACTTACCAATTACCCAACCACAGCAACTTCTCTACCTAAATCTTGAAACATGGGCGTACTCAAATACCTTTCTCCAAAAGAAGGCTGAATCATTACAATCAAACGTCCCTTATTTTCGGCACGCTTGGCTATTTCAATCGCCGCACACAAAGCCGCACCGGAGGAAATACCAGATAATATTCCTTCTTCTTTAGCCAAACGTCTTCCCATTGCCATTGCATCTTCATCGCTAACGGTAACGACTTCATCGATCAAGTCTTTACGTAGAACTTCCGGGATAAATCCGGCACCTATACCTTGAATTTTATGAGGTCCCGGTTGCCCACCGCTCAAAACGGGACTGTTTAATGGTTCTACCGCAATTACTTGAAAACTTGGCTTCCGTTGCTTAATTACTTCAGCAACTCCGGTAATTGTGCCGCCAGTACCAACACCAGCAATCAAAAAATCAACTTCTCCATCGGTGTCTTGCCAAATTTCTTCGGCGGTAGTTTCTCGGTGAATTTGCGGATTAGCCTGGTTGCGGAATTGCTGTAACATATAGGCATTAGGGGTATTAGCCACGATTTCTTCTGCTTTAGAAATTGCGCCGCGCATTCCTCCTTGAGCAGCGGTTAACTCCAAAGAAGCGCCGTAAGCTTTAAGCATTGCCCTTCTTTCTAAACTCATACTTTCAGGCATTGTCAATATCAAACGGTAGCCAAGGGCTGCTGCTACCATGGCTAATCCAATCCCCGTATTACCGGATGTCGGTTCTACCAAAATACTTTTTCCCGGTTGAATTAGTCCCTCTTCTTCTGCTTTCTTAACCATATTCGCAGCAATACGATCTTTTACTGAAGCTGCCGGGTTCATTCCTTCTAGCTTTACCACGATTCTGCCAACGCATCCTGCTTGTTGAGGGATTTTGTTGAGTTCTACTAAGGGTGTTTTACCGATAAGTTCTGTGACGTTATGAGCAATTTGCATCTGTTTCAATCCTTTTGCAATTTTCAAATGATGGAATAATTGTCTTTGTATTTGTCTGTGATAAATATTTTTTAATTTTATCTTTTTGTTACAATTTGGCTATAACTAAAATTAAAAAAACCTAGAGACTAAATATCTAGAAACTAAATATTCTGTAGTAATTTTTTGTTCCTCATCTTTAAATTACTTAAAAAATCTATAAAAATCTATAAATAAGTCTTAGTTTCCCAAATTTTTTACTAAAAATATATTTTAACCACTAAATGACATTATTTTCTATCCTGTCTCAAATAATTTAAAATAAAAATTATAAACTTTTTCAAATAAATGTTTTATAAATAGTAGATTTAATGCATTTTTTAGTTATACAGCATATTTCATATTTTGATCGCTACATTGGAACGGGCAAGGATGCCCGTACCACAAGAGTTTTAGAAACTTTTTTTGTACCTCATTAGGAGGCAAAGTGCTGTATCTGATATTGACGGTAAACCACCGTATAAAAAGCACAGATTTTTTTTCTATGTGATTATCCTATGGTTAACCAAAACTAAAGCTCTAAGCTTATCGCCAACCTAAAAAAGTTAAAAAACCGGACATCTCAAAGATGCCCGGCTATCTCTATTTCAATCTTGAAAATAAGAATTGACTAATCACTGATTTCCTTAGATTGATGATGATGTTCGTGATGATTTCTTGGACAACTTTGTAAGTCTTGGTTCATCAAATTTCGACTTACTTCTTGTAAAGAATCGTCTATAGGTTTTAAACCAATCCAATTATCAATAACTTGGGTATCGAAACCAACTTCACCACGATAACCAACTTGAATTAAAGGACGACGAATTAATAAAGGTTCCTCTAACATTAAGTTAAGAGCAGTTTCTTCATCTATTTGTTCCGGGTTTATCTCACCAGATTTAACTTTAGGTGCGGTACGATTAAACCATTGTGATACAGGGCGATGACCAAAAAACCAGCGCAAACGTTCTTTTGTCCAATGTTCTTGTAATAGATTACGCGCTTCAACTTGATGTCCCGCTGCCGTTAATAGAGTTTTTTGTTTAGTATTATTTCGACACCCTGTTTTTTCGTAAAATATCACCTTTGCCATAGTAATAACTCCTAATTAGTTGTTAGTTATTAGTTATTAGTTATTAGTTATTAGATATTAGTTGTTAGTTGTGATTTGTTACTTGTAATTTGTTAGTTTTAACTAATTACTCATTACTCATTACTCAGATCAGTTGTTATTTGTTAAAAATTCTTTGCTGTATGACGAATTATATCAAATTCAAAACGTTCTTTTGATTTAGTTTCGCCGTATAAGTTAAAAGTTACAGTTGGTTCATTACTGATTGCTTCTACACTATGAATTGCACCGGGAGTAAAACTAACAATATCCCCAGGATTTAAAATAACTTCTCCTGTGGGTTCAATTTTGTGTTGATGTTCTGGGGTAGGATTTCGCTTCCAAAGAGTATTTTTTTCCTTCCCTTTTAATACTGCTACGATTCCCCAGGTTCCATGATTATGAATATTGGATTGTGTTCCTGATGTAAAGGTTACAGTTTGCACCGTAAAAGGAAAACCCAATTCATCATATAAAAGTTTAACAGAGGTTCCGGTTTTACAATCCGGTTCGGGATGTTGAGTTTTTATCCAATAAGAATTAACCAGTAATCGCCTTACTAGTTGACGAATTTCTCCTAGACAATCACTTTCTTGTAATTGTTTTCTAATCACATCTTCTAGTTCGGTGAGAAAGCGATAAAGTCGATAATTCTCAGTAATTAAATCCCATGCTCTTATTGATTTACAAGCTTGATACTCACCATCTGAGGTTACAAGCCAGTCTTTTCCTTCCATAAATCATACAATTTCAGATTTTCGATTTTTGATTTTGGATTGAATATAAAATCTCAAATCCAAAATATATTAGTCTTCTTCTGGTGGGCGTGTTAAAATATCAAACAATATTCCCGCACCAAAATCGTTTTTATCATCAATTTCTTTGACTTTAACACATATTTCTTTGGCTTCATCTATTTTATTTAATTTAGCTAAAATTAGTCCTGAAGCAGCATAAGCATTTAAATATAGTCGGATATTTGCTTGTTGTTTACGATTAGTTAATATTGGCTTTAATTGTTTCCATTCATCGGGTAGTTTTTCGTATTTTTTAACTTTTTCAATAACTTTTTCTGCTGTTTGTAGCGCCATTGGATAATTTTGTTTGTAATAAAAATATCTATATGCTGCAATTAAAACATCTGTGTTATTTCCAGTTTTAGCTACAGCTTGATTAATATATTTTTCTGACTCTGAAGTATTTTCCCAATTATCTGCTGCCAATATCAATAATTGTTTGATATCCTGGGGTACCTCAAACCAGGAGAATTTTTCTGTATCTTGCATAATTTCTTCCTTCATGGGCGGATGGGGAGATGGGGAGACAAGGAAGGGGACTAGGAGACAAGGAAGGGGACAAGGAAGGGGACAATAATTAACCTTTAACTATGCCCAATGCCCAATTCCCAATTCCCAATGCCCAATCCCCAATGCCCTATTGTTTAAAATCTGGTCAGAATATAAAGGAGTGTGAAGAGAACAATCCAGATAATATCTACAAAGTGCCAGTAGATTTCTGCCATCTCGATTCCAGTGTGTTTGTGTTCGTTATAATGTCCCTGACGACGGGAACGCCATAACACACCTAAGATTAACAAGACTCCGATAAAGACGTGTAAGCCGTGGAATCCTGTCATTAAGTAAAAGCAGTTGGAGAATAAATTGGTAGTCAGTCCATACCCTAAATTAAGATACTCATAAACCTGACCAACTAAGAAAATTATTCCCATTAATGCGGTGATTTTATACCATTTCCGCATTCCTTTAACATTGTTCTTTTTGATTGCAGAATCGCCCAAGTGAATCACGAAACTGCTGGAAACTAGAATGATCGTATTGATAGTTGGTAATAATAACTCTACCTCGGTTCCTTCTGGAGGCCAAGTTTGAGTCGTTCCACGATAGAACAAGTAGGCAGCAAAAAGTCCGCCAAACATTAAGGATTCCGATATTAGGAAAGTTATTAATCCCAACACTCGTAAATCGGCATGTTCCTCATGGTGTGCTGTTTGCTTTTCTGTAGCGATCGCCATTTTGGATTTTGAATTTTGGATTTTACTTAACAGATTGATTTAAGCAGTTGCTTCTGAGGAGGGTATAATTGGTTCACCTTCGGTAACGGTACCATAATCATAAGGACCGTGAGTGACAATGGGCAACTCTTCCCAGTTTTCAATTGCAGGTGGAGATGCGGTTGTCCATTCCAATGTCAAGGCATTCCAAGGATTATCACCGGCTTTTGCTCCAGCCATCCAACTCCAAAGTACATTCAGAGTGAAAGGAATTACTGATATTGCTAATAGATAAGCACCATAGGTACAAATCACATTGATGGCTTCAAATTGTGCGTCGTACATTGCCACTCGGCGAGGCATTCCTTGCAATCCTAATTCGTGCATGGGCAAGAATGTTAAATTGGTGCCGATGAAGGTAAGGATAAAGTGAATTTTACCCAAGGTTTCATTCATCATCCTTCCTGTCATTTTAGGGAACCAGTGGTAAATCGCTGCGTAAATACCAAATACGGAACCGCCAAACAATACGTAGTGGAAGTGGGCGACGACATAATAACTGTATGATTTTAGTCGTTCAAATCCTTTACTAGAAATACTTTCAGGGATTGAAAATAAATGTTTACTGATTTTTGACTTATTTGAATATGGGATAATCTATGAAAGTCAGTCGAAACAATAAATTTAATTGGTAAATTGATGGACTAATGGTTGACTAATAAGAAAATAGTGAATAGTGATGGCGGTTGAAACCGCGTCTACACAAACAAAACCCAACTTCCACGGGTTTCAAAATTATTAGTACACCTTACGGTGGACAATGGGTTGTGTAGTAGCGGTTTTAACCGCCGGAACCGCTACTACATCCTCTTAGAGCGGCATAGGATTAGCGTATCCAGGTAGTCTTTACATCATCAAGGATTTTCAGCAACATAATGCTGGTAATATGTATTCGTAAATATGAATCTAAAAACATTATTTCAACTATTCATAGACATTATACTATTCCTTGGTTTATTAGCCCTAGTTGTTTTTATTATTGATACAGTTTGGGAGAATGCTCTTGGTGATTTGTTATCACCATATCTTGACTCAGACTTTTGGGATAAAGTTGCAGCCCTAAGTATAATTGGCGGTTTAATCGTATCTATTATTCAATTTATCAAGCAAAAAGGCGATAAAAACAGAAAAATAAAAGAAGCATGGGAAGTAATTATATCAAGAAAAGGTCAACAAGCCGAGTTAGGACGTATTAAAGCAATTCAATATCTGAATCAAGAAGGAATAAATTTGTCTGGTTTAGAAGTACCAAAAGCGATTCTTGAAAGAATTCAACTACCAAATGCAAATCTAAAAAAAGCTGACTTCAGTGCAGCTTATCTAAGTAATGCTGATTTCACAAATGCTGATTTGAGTAAAGCAAATCTACAAAAAGCTGACCTCAGTAACGCTAACCTTAGTAACGCTAATCTCAGTGATACTAACCTCAGTGAAGCGAATTTAGAAAAAGCTAACCTTAGTAATGCTAACCTCTGTGGCGCTAATCTCAGTAATACCAAACTAATTCGAGCTAACCTCAGTGGTGCTAAGCTTGACAATTCATCATATAACTTCCACTTTGACATCATCACAGTAGATTCTTATGGAAAAGAAATCAATCGTCGTGGTGGTGGTGCTAGACAAGAAATAGAAATTTTAGGTAATGGTATCAACCTGGAAATGATATACATCCCTGGTGGTAGCTTTATGATGGGTTCACCAAAAGGCGAAGGAGGTGACAGGGAGAAACCCCAGCATCAAGTAAATGTTCCATCCTTCTGGATGGGTAAGTTTCAAGTTACTCAAGCGCAATGGAAAGTTGTTGCTGCTCTACCTAAAGTTAATCCCGATTTAAAACCAGAACCATCTTACTTCCAAGGAAATAACCGACCTGTAGAACAAGTTTCCTGGTACGATGCAGTTGAATTTTGTGCGAGACTATCAAAATTTACTGGAAAAGAATATCGCTTACCAAGCGAAGCTGAATGGGAATATGCTTGCCGTGCTGGTACTACCACACCGTTTTATTTTGGCGAGACAATTACATCAGAACTAGCTAACTACAATGCTAATTATACTTACGGCACTGGCCCCAAAGGAAAATACCGTCAAGAAACCACCCCTGTAGGGCAATTCCCCCCTAACGCTTTTGGCTTATACGATATGCACGGTAACCTTTATGAATGGTGTCTCGATGATTGGCACGATAACTATAAAGATGCCCCAACGGATGGTAGTCCTTGGTTTAATAAAAATAATAATCTTTCTAAAAAATCCGTTATAGCCGTTCTGCGGGGCGGTTCCTGGGACGAATATCCTAAAGACTGCCGTTCCGCGTCTTGCCTCAAACACTTTTTTACCGGTCGCGACTTCAACTTCAGTCATGTTGGTTTTCGTGTGGTCTGCGGGGTTGGGAGGATTATTGAGTAGCCCTTTATACTTTAGTGCTTTTGTACTTTATTCTTTTTCTTTTTTCCTTTTTTCTGGCCTTTTGGCGACTCTAATTTTTTTTGCAATGATGTTTTCAGTTTAATAATTCATTTTCCTACCTCCACATTAAGATATTTAGCAATTTCTTCTAACACCGAAGCCTTCCAGCGCAAATGCTGTACTGTCTTGTTGCTTCCGGCTTTATCTAATATAAATGCGCTGTAATCATTCCCCCTTTTCGGTTGGTGAATAGGATTTAGTGCGCTTGAGTTTACTAGTCTTGGTGCTAATTCGCGACTAGTAATAACTCGTCTGTAATCCCACTTCCTCTAATACATTGTTGATTTGATAGGCTTTGATGTTTGTCCCGTGGCGGTTATTCCAGATTTGCGCCAGTTTGGTTGGCGATAGGTATTCTTCATCGGACTTTGGTTGAATACCTGGGAGTATTTTTTGAACAGAAGGGGATATTTCTGGAAATTGGGCTTCAATAGCTCGCAGAAGATAGGTTGCTTTAAGTTCCTCAGATAAGGATGTAGAAGCAAGAATATTCCCATAAATTCTTATCAGTTCTTCCGGAGATATTTGAGGTTTGGTTGAGCTTGCTTCAGTTTCGATTACTTTTCTTAAAGTACGGTTTGCCCAGATGCGGAACTCTACGCTAACCCATTGTGCTAAATCAATGGCGATTTCTGGATGTCCCCAAGTTCCTTGCGGTATTTTGTCACCACGTCCTTTTATAGTGATAACTAATTTAGATACCGGGATTCCGGTATCTAACGAAAGTCCCTCCCAGTAAGCTTTTGTGGAATTAAGAGATGCATAATGGTTAAACTTTTTCTCGCAAGCCTTACACATTTGAGTCAAGTTAACATAACCACTCGGTACATCATGTTTTGCAATTTTTGTGGCTTCGCTTAATTGGGCGATTACACTTCCATTCCAATCGTGAGTTATTAGATTCATAACAAAAATTGATTGATACAGGGAAGAGGCGAATGCATCGCCTCGTCAAGGATTAAACTAATTTGTTATTCAGATAGCTTTCAATGATTTTTATCTGAGCTAATTGCGGCACTGTCGCAAGATATAAGCTTTATTGAATCAACAGGCTGTGCTTTCCAGCTATGGCTAGTAAATGATTCATAGAAAGTACCAAGCAATCTATCATTTTTCCAAACTCGGTACAAATCCCCGAACTCACCGTCTGGAACCGAATCTATTTCTATTTCTAATTCTGTTATTGAGTCTTTTAACAGAAATTGCTCAACTTCCGCACAACAAGCAAACAGCATTTTTTGACCAGAAGCATTTGAATTAGGTTGCCTTTGAGAAAGATAAAGCTAAAATATAACTAGTTAGAATAGTCTCGACCCACCAAGCCGATGTCTAGTTCAACCTCATCCTCTCAAAATGCCACCCGTCAAGCTGCTCAGGAGGCCTTTGTCCCAACTATGCGGGAATTAGTTAGAACCTATCAAGCATTTGCGGCTTACTCCGAAGCCCATGTTCGCCAGTTTTCACTGACACCATCTCAGTTTGATGTCATCGCCACCCTAGGCAACACCAATGGCATGAGCATGAGCGATATTGGCGAAAAAACCTTGATTACCAAGGGAACATTGACAGGAGTTATCGATCGCCTGATCAAAAAAGAAATCGTAACCCGAGAAAATCCCCCTGGCGATCGCCGTACTGTCATCGTGCGCCTCACCGCCAAAGGTGAACAAGTCTTTGAGCAGGTTTTCCCTGCCCATATCGCCTATCTCAAAACCCAGTTTGAGAAGCTCGAACCCTCTGAATTAGAACTCCTCAGGGTTTTACTAGGTCGTCTGAGAACAAATTTCTAAAATAAATTTGCTCCCCTACCTTGACAACACCAAACAGTAGAGTTATATTAATTTCAGTTCTACATAGAACTTTTCACAACAAGACAAAAATTAATAGACTGACATCTACCAAGATGTATTTGTCTTCTTTGACCAAAAAATAAACAGGATAGAAGCCCCCGGATTTATCCCTGGAAAGAAAAAATTTTTTCCATATCCATAATGCGTGGGTCCCTTGATTCCCAAGTGTGAGTACTTGATAACTGAATGTTGAGATTCCCCTAAGGGGAATCAACAGTAACCTATTTAGCATCATATAGTTCTAACTAAAACTATTCTACAAAGAAGGAATATGGATCTGAAACTTGAAGATAAAATTGCCCTTGTAACTGGTAGCACAGCGGGCATTGGGTATGCGATCGCGGCTTCCCTTGCTGCTGAAGGCGCAACCACGATTATTAACGGTCGTTCTCAAGAATCCGTCGATAGGGCAGTTGTCAAATTGCAAACATCTGCTCGGGGAAGAGTACTGGGCTTTGCGGGTGACATATCCACTACCACAGCAGCAGAACAGTTATATGCTCAATATCCCCAGGTTGACATTTTGGTGAATAACTTGGGCATTTTTGAACCCGTCCCCTTTGAGCAGATTCCAGATGAGGAGTGGCGCAGATTTTTTGAGGTGAATGTTCTGAGCGGCGTGCGGCTCTCGCGCCTCTATCTTCCAGGAATGCAGGCAAACAATTGGGGCCGGATCATATTTATTTCCAGCGAAAGTGCAATGCAGATTCCGGCGGAGATGATTCACTACGGCATGACTAAGGCAGCACAAGTTGCTGTGGCGCGGGGCCTGGCAGAGCA
>DESS01000243.1:17293-17603 GCA_002361335.1 Richelia sp. UBA3308 | reverse complement strand
GGGCATGGGGCATGGGGCATGGATAATAAGTACTGCTATAGGCAAAATATTGCAATCAAAAATTGTTTACAATATTTGTTTGCTATAGAGACCGAAGGATTAAACTTAGACCAATAACCAGTAAAAATAACAGAATCAACCTGCGAAATTTTTCATCTGGAAGCTTTGTTCTCAATCTACTTCCAAGATTAATACCTATTGCTACTGGGATAATACCAACTAGAGCAATCCCTAGGAGAGATGACTGAAGCAATCCAATTTTGCTGAGTAGGAACAGCATAATGATGCTTGAAAGGGTAAAAGAAAGGTT
>DESS01000243.1:17078-17260 GCA_002361335.1 Richelia sp. UBA3308 | reverse complement strand
GCTTGTACAATAGTGTTTTTATTTAAATCTAAAGCGAGTAAGAATGGCAAAATCGGCATAATCTGAGAACCGGTAATACCATTTACTACTCCGGTGGTAAACCCTACAGGAACAGTCAGCCATATTCTAAATCTTTCTGGAATCACAATATTTTTTGAGCGCAACGCCCATAGGGCATAAAT
>DESS01000243.1:0-17003 GCA_002361335.1 Richelia sp. UBA3308 | reverse complement strand
GTATACTCCCAAGAGCAATCCTGGAAAGGTTGACACATAAATTGGCCAAAAACGATTAAGTACATGCTTAAAATCTCCCGCTTGTACCATAACTAAGAGATTACTTGAAACTGAAGGGACGATAACTAAAGGTATGGTTATTTTCGGATCGAGAAAGGTTGCTGTTATTGCTAAGGATATAGTTGAAAAACCTATTCCTGTAATGCCTTTGAGGAAAGCTGCAAAGAAAAATGAGAAGAATACGGCAAGTGCTGTTTGGAGATTCACCTGTTAGTTTTTACCATGACTCGAAATGCAGTTTATCACCACAATGTATTGTTAATACTAATGCTTTATGAGGTTGTGCTTAATCGCTCTCACTCTATCTAAGCGTGGAGCTACCTTTACAAAGCCAACCTACGTTGGCTAAATTCGGCGCATCTTTATGAAGAAATGGTATAACTATGTCCCGAAAACCTCGTGAGATAAAACCAAATTACTGCGATCGCATTACTACTCGCTGCAATAATCGTGAGTTTATTTTTTTATAATTTACTTCAACCACTAGCAACCCGCTCACAGTGATAATTAACAACTGCGCTTCTTCTGGAGTCTCACAACGAATCAGACAATCGCTTTCAATAGGCTGGGCTACCCACAAACCATCAATATCAGTACGGTAGAAAGTACCCAGCAACTTAAAACCAAACCACACCCGATATAAATTACCGAAGTCGCCATCGTATATCGCATCAATTTCAAATTCTGGAGCTAACTCAACAGCTTGTTCTTCGATATACTGCTCTAACTCAAGTTGTGCAAAACCTTGAGCATCCATTATTATTGGAGTCATAATTTGACCTTTTAAATTGTGTTATTCAAGGGCGATTGCAGCTTCTTGGCGGGAGTGCGATCGCCCTTTTAATTCAAGAACAGATTTTTTTATGTGCTACCAATAGCAGTACTTCTTTTAGTAGTACACTATAGAATAGTAAAATTTATCTATTACTATAAGTAATGCTACTCTTGGTTAATCATCCATATTACTAATGGTTTATCAAGCCAGAGGTTGCCAACTAACAGTAGTGCTACGTTAAGGAGCAAGAAATAGATAATGCCCGTGCTAGTAACATTAAAAAAAGTTAGAGAAAACAGGTTTGTCACAGAATGAATTGGCAAGAAGAACTGGTTATAGCCTACAAAATATTCAAAAAATTGAACAAAATAGGTCATTGTCGATTACTTTTGAATCTTTAGAAAAATTTTGTAAAGTGCTTCAATGCCAACCTGGAGACATATTGTACTGGGAGTCAGATAGTGCATCGGATGAGGAGGATAATCTCTCTTCTCCTTAGCCCTCAGAAACTATTTAACATATCAGTCGAAAAAACTCTGTGTACCTCCGCGTTAACCTCCGCGAGCCTCTGCGTTTAAAAAAACCCATTATATGTAAACATAATTTCTAAAGATATATCAGGGTAAAAATGCAAATTCAAACACCAGACTGGGTAAAACACGCGGTATTCTACCAAATTTTTCCAGATAGATTTGCGATCGGTAAACAACCCCGTAAACGTTTGTTAAATAATCCAAATTGGGAAGATTGGGAAGCACCACCTACATTCCAAGGTTATAAAGGAGGGGATTTATGGGGTGTAATGGAACAGTTGGATTATTTGCAGGATTTAGGTATTAATGCTATCTACTTCACTCCAATTTTCCAATCAGCTTGTAACCATCGCTACCACACCCATGATTATTATCAGGTAGATCCTTTATTAGGTGGAAATTCAGCTTTTAAAGAATTATTAGAAGCTGCTCACGCACGAAATATTAAAGTTGTTTTAGATGGGGTTTTTAATCATAGTAGTCGCGGCTTTTTCTTTTTCAACGACATTTTAGAAAATGGTCCTCATTCACCCTGGTTAAATTGGTTTAAAATAGAAGATTGGCCTCTTGCACCATACACCGGCGATTTACCTGCTAATTATGAAGGATGGGTGGGAAATCGCGCTCTACCGGTATTTAATCACGATAATCCGGAAGTAAAGGAATACATCATGCAAATTGCCGAATATTGGCTACAATTCGGTATTGATGGTTGGCGGTTAGATGTTCCTTCTGAGGTAAAAACACCGGGTTTTTGGCAAGAATTTCGAGAAAGAGTCAAAGCTATTAATAGTGAAGCTTATATAGTTGGTGAAATTTGGGAAGATGCCCGTCAGTGGTTGGATGGTACTCAATTTGACGGTGTAATGAATTATTTATTCACTGTACCAACCATTGCTTTTACTGCTGGCGATCGCGTTGTGAGAAAATATGTGGAACACCCTCCATATCAACCATATCCAGCGTTATCTGCTGCTGAATACGCCGACAAGATCCAAGAATTATTGGGGCTTTATCCCTGGGAAATTCAACTAACTCAATTAAACTTGCTTGATTCTCACGATACCGCACGGTTGCTTACCATTGCGGATGGAGATAAAAAAAGCGTTACCTTGTCAACTTTACTTTTATTAACTTTTCCTGGTGCCCCTAGCATATACTATGGCGATGAAGTTGGTTTACCAGGTGGAATCGATCCAGATTCGCGACGTGGTTTTCCTTCAGAAACTAATTGGGATAAGGAAATACTTAAAACTCACCGTGAATTAATTGCTTTGCGTCACGCTCACCCCTGCTTGCGTACTGGCGATTATAAAGTACTATTTTCCGAAGGGGAATTATATGTATTTGCTCGTATTTTAGAACAAGAAGAATTGATTATCGCGGTTAATGTTGGTACTGCTTCTGTAAAAGCTGATATTGATACAAGTAATTTGCGATCGCAGCCCAACAAGCTTTTATATGCTAACGATAAAGTGGAATTGAATAATAAAGGAGATTCCCTAATCTCGTTAAATATTCCTGCCCGCACGGGATGTATTTTAAATTAACAATCAACGATGATTCATATCATGTGCAAAATACAGCTGTTTCCTTTTTAATTGAGGTACAAGAGCAGATTCGCCCTTCCTCTTGTGGTACGGGCATCCTTGCCCGTTATAATCTACCGATTACAACATAAAATCTGCTGAATGAGATGAACAACAAAAGATCGATCTTTAAAACTAATTTCAAACATAGAAAAATACAAAATCCAAAATATAATTAAGCTGTTACGCATCTAAAAAGTATATTATTCTATTCGATAGTGAGTCCTTAAACTTTCTTCAATGCCAGACTTTTGACTTTTGACTTTTGACTTGTTGTTGTGCATTAAAAATGCACAACAGCTTAGTCTTTAATTTTTGATCTAATAATTAATTGCGGTGGTATCCATACAGTAAAAATTGAACCTTTACCCACTGTAGATTCTACATCAATTCTGCCCCGATGAAGCTGCACCAATTGCTTGGTTAAAGCTAAACCTAACCCAGTACCTTGGTAACGACGACGGTAAGGTGTATCAAGTTGGTGAAATTTCTCAAATAGTTGTGATAATTGTTCTTCGGGAATGCCAATGCCAGTATCTTCTACTTGAAATACGGCATTTTTATTTTCGATCCAAACCCTTAGAGTAACGCTACCACCTTCAGGGGTAAATTTAATCGCGTTAGTCAATAAATTCCATAATATATGATTTACTCGTCTGACATCAGCTGTAAATTTGTCTTTTTGGGGATTGATTTGCAAATCAAGTTTAAAATTAACTTTTCCTTGTACTGCTTTTTCTGCCAAACCATTATTTATAGTGTTTGTGATTGTATTAGTTAAAGAAAATTCAGTAATATTTAATGCTCCCTTGCCTGCTTCTATCTGTGATAATTCGAGGATATCATTAATCATTTCTAATAAACGTTCGCCACAATCATGAATAGTTTGTAGATAATTTCGCTGTCGCTGACTCAATTTACCAAAAGACCATCGAAGTAATGTAGATGACATTCCGATTACATAAGTTAACGGAGTCAATAATTCATGACTGATAGTGGCAAGAAACTCGTTTCTCAGACGATTTGCGGCTTCAGCGGCTACTAAAGCATCGTGCAATTCAATAGTTCTGTCATTGACTCTTTGTTCTAAAGTTAATTTATCAGACTCAAGAGATTGCATTAACTCAGATTGATGAATTGCGATCGCCAATTGTTCGGCAACTGAAGTGAGCAAGATTTTTTCGCTTTGGGTCCAATCCCGGGTATTATCGCATTGATGAGCAATTAATAAACCCCAAAGTTCTTCCTCAAAAACAATTGGTGCAGCAAACTTAGCCCTGACTTGAATTTTTTTTAAATATTTTAGTAAACAATCTTCGAGGGCATATGTTTTTTCTATATCACTTACAGATAAAGTAAAACCTTGACGATATTTCTCCCAACATTTAGTTGAGGGCATCAAACATTTTTCTTCAGAGTAATTTAACACCGAAGAAATGGTATCATTGGCTAAAACCTCATGAACTACACAACCAGCATAGGGAGGAGCTTTTTGTGAATTTTGGTGCGAATTTTGACTATTGAGTGTGGCTTCTTCAAATTTATAAACAACTAACCTATCTAATTCCAGAAAATCTCTGACTTGAGCGATGGCAGTTGTGACGATAACTGATAAATTTAAGCTTTTGCGGGTTTGCGTAATTACCTGATTTAACAGTTTTTCTTGAGCAATTTGTTTTTGTAGAGCATCTTCAACCTGCTGACAAGCGGAATAATTATCTGTATTGTTTAAAACTTGAAATTGGTTGGTTTGTACTGTGAAGTGTTTTAATAACAGTAGTGTAAATTGACTTTGTAGTGTAGCATCATTAAGAACAGGAATTTGACAATAATGTTGAAGCTGTTGGTAAGTGTGACAATCACGTTCAAATAAATCTCTCAAATTTCCCAGAAACTTAATGATTTCTTCTGGTTCAAAGGTGAGCTTTGCATTTATTGATGAATCGTCACAATTTGTATCGGCGGAAAGTGAATGTGGTATAGCGGCTAATAAACCACTAAATCTAGAGGAAACCACAACCGTAAACTTTTTTATCTGCCAGTCTCCTGGAGCTGAGATACGTGCCAAAACAGCTTCTGTGAGTATGATTGCTGCATTGTCTACTGGAGAAATCATTTGCTGGAATAATTCCCCCAGTTGATAAAATGCACTACTAGTTAAAGTTTGACAAAAGCTTAAATCAGGAGAACTAAGCATTTTCATTAAGTAGAAGTGAGAGGAGTAGAAGGCGCTGCACAAAATTTTTTCGTGTTCTAATCAACAGTTTAAGTCGGCAATACAGGATTATGCATCGAATAAGAGCCAGTAAGACAGAATGTAACTTACAGTCAGAAGACTTAATATTTCTAGAACAAACGACTGCAAGATTTGTATTTTTAACTTCAGCCGATACAGATATTCAAAGCATAGCAGCAGCAGTTGACAAATTACCTCCTAACTTTGATGCAATTAGAGTTGCGAATTTATTAAATTTGCAGCATCAAATAAGTGTTGATAATTATGCTGAACAAGTTTTAGAATTTGCCCAAGTTATTATCTTACGCTTATTAGGAGGAAGTTCTTACTGGTCTTATGGTTTAGAAGTTGTGCTGGAAATTGTGCAGCGCAATGGTACAAATCTAATTGTAATCCCAGGAGATGACGCTCTCGACCTGAATTTAATATCTCATTCCACTTTACCTCTAGCTACCGTTAATCAAATATGCCGCTATTTTAGCCAAGGTGGAATTTCTAATTTTGTTAACGCTTTTAAGTTTATTGCCGATAATTGTTTTTCAACATCTTTTAATCCTCCACCTCCCCAGGAAGTACCTTCATTTGGTTTCTATCACTATTCGGGCATTGGGGATTCGGGCATTGGGCATGGCGAATTGGGCATGATGCCTGACAACTACCGAGTTGATGTTGACAAACAGATACATAACGTTATAAACACACAGAAATCCCAAAAGTTAATCTTACATCGGCAAGGGAGTAACAATGCCCTATGCCCTATGCCCCATGCCCATTCTTCAAAAATTGCTATTTTGTTCTATCGCGCCCATTATTTATCGGGGAATACTTTAGTTATTGATGCTTTGTGTCAAGCTTTGGTGAAACGAAATATCCAACCCGTGCCGATTTTTATTTCTTCATTGCGTGAAATCGATGTTCAAAATCAATTAAGCGAGTTTTTGCAAAATCAGCATGGAGAAGCTATTTCCTTTATACTTAACACTACAAGTTTTTCTTTAGCACGTTTAGAAACTGAAAGACCATCTGTAGAATTATGGGAAAAATTGGATGTTCCGGTACTCCAAGTTATCCTCAGCAGTAGCTCAATTGAACAATGGGAATCTTCTTCTGGGGGACTTTCCCCCCGCGATATTGCCATGAATGTGGCCCTACCAGAAGTTGATGGACGCATTATTAGTCGTGCTGTCTCTTTTAAAACCGTACAAAATTATAATTCGGCTTTAGAAACTGATGTCGTAACTTATGAACCAGTAATTTCGCGGATTGAGTTTGTTGCGGATTTAGCGGCTAATTGGGTAAAACTCCGTAAAAAATCTCCCAAACAACGCCGTATAGCTTTGATTTTGGCCAATTATCCCACCCGTGATGGACGTTTAGCAAACGGAGTTGGATTGGATACGCCCCAAAGCTGCATCGAAATTTTGAAAGCCTTGCAAAACGCTGGTTATCAAGTAGAAAATGTACCCGAAAACGGAAATGAATTAATAGAATTACTCACCGCAGGAGTTACAAACGATCCAGAAGCCAGAGATTTAAGAAAAATCCGGCAAAGTCTTTCTTTAGAAGAATATCAAAAATACTTTACTTCCCTACCAGAAACAGTTCAAAAAGGTATTTCTCAAAGATGGGGAGACAAGGAGACAAGGGGACAAGAAGAAATTTCCTCCCAATCTGCCAATTTTCCCATCCCCGGCATCCAACTCGGTAATGTGTTCGTGGGAATTCAGCCAGCAAGAGGCTACGATATCGATCCCAGTTTGAATTATCATGCGCCGGATTTAGAACCAACTCACGCTTATTTAGCTTTTTATTACTGGTTAAGAAAATGCTTTGGTGCTGATGCTGTAGTTCATGTCGGCAAGCATGGAAATCTCGAATGGCTACCCGGTAAAAGCATCGCCTTGTCAGAAAATTGCTATCCAGAAGTTGCTTTTGGCAGCCTCCCACACCTTTATCCGTTTATTGTCAACGACCCAGGGGAAGGTTCTCAAGCGAAACGCCGCGCTCAAGCTGTAATTATCGATCACCTCACCCCTCCTTTAACCCGTGCAGAACTTTACGGTCCCCTGGAAAAGTTGGAAAATTTAATAGATGAATATTATGAAGCCATTAATTTAGATCCTAAACGTTTACCAATAATTAACCAACAGATAACCAAATTAATAATTCAAGAAAATTTAGATTTAGACTTAAAAATTGATCGTGACAACTTAGAAAATCAAACACAAGATCGGGATATTATCAAGGATGTTTACAACTGCTTAGATGGCTATCTATGCGAATTAAAAGAAGCCCAAATTCGTGATGGTTTACATATATTTGGGAAATGTCCTAGAGGAAAACAATTAAGGGATTTAATCGTGGCGATCGCGCGTCATCCCAATCGGCATCATTCAGGAATAACTAGGGCGATCGCGCTTGATTTAGGCTGGGATTTCGATCCGTTAACAGATAATCCGGTTGAAAATATTGTAAATCCAAGCACCGTACCTTGTCGCAATCTAGGGGACGCAATTGAACTAGTAGAAGAATACGCGGCTTCTGTCGTCGAACATTTAATCAAAGAAATAACCCCCCTTGAACAAGGTGTGGTGAAAAATTTAAACCAAGAAATAACCCCCCTTGAACAAGGTGTCGTCAAAAATTTAATCGAAGAAATAGCCCCCCTTGAACAAGGGGGGTTGGGGGGATCTAAACCTGTTCTACCTGCTCAAATAAAAGCCCCCGATTCCCAAACTCAAATAGTTCTAAAATGGATTCGCTCAAATCTTCTTCCTGACTTACAAAAAACCCACCGAGAAATTGACAATTTGTTACGAGGTATTGACGGAAGATATGTTACGAGCGCTCCTTCTGGCGCACCTACACGGGGTCGTCCGGAAGTTCTACCCACAGGTAATAACTTTTACTCTGTTGACATTCGTGGCATACCCACAGAATCCGCTTGGGATGTTGGTAGAAAAGCGGCAGAAACTCTTGTGGAAACCTACAGTCAGGAAAATGGGGAGTATCCAAAAACACTGGCTTTATCAGTATGGGGTACCTCAACAATGCGAACCGGAGGCGACGATATAGCTCAAGCCTTGGCTTTGCTTGGAGTACAGCCAGTATGGGATGGAGCAACTGGTCGAGTAGTAGATTTTGAGATTTTACCGATATCAGTATTACAGCGTCCCCGCGTAGATGTAACCCTGAGAATATCAGGTTTTTTTCGAGATGCTTTTCCTAATTTAATCGAACTGTTTTCCCAAGCAGTTACAGCAGTCGCAGCCTTAGATGAATCCCCAGAGTACAATCCCTTAGCCGTACAAGTAACTTCTGAAACAGAACTTTGGATTAAACAAGGGTTAAATAAAGATGCAGCACAAAGGCGATCGCGGTATCGTATTTTTGGTAGTAAGGGAGGAGCTTATGGTGCTGGTTTACAAGGTTTAATTGAATCTCAAAATTGGAACACAGACGAAGATTTAGCACGTGCGTACATTAACTGGAGTTGCTACGCTTACACGGGTAAGGGTAATTGTAAAGCTGCACCAGAAGCATTCGAGCAACGTCTAGTAAAAATGCAAATTGTGCTGCACAATCAAGATAATCGCGAACACGATTTGCTAGATTCCGATGATTATTACCAGTTTCAGGGTGGTTTAACAGCAGCAGTGCGTTCGTTAACAGGGAAAAATCCCCAAACATACTTTGGTGACAATTCCATTCCTAGCAATCCACGAATCCGCAAACTTCAACAAGAAATCGCACGGGTGTATCGTTCGCGAGTTATCAATCCTAAATGGATTGAAGGAGTGATGCGTCACGGGTATAAAGGTGCATTTGAAATTGCGGCGACGGTAGATTATTTATTTGCCTACGATGCTACTGCCAACTGTGTCGAAAACCATATGTACCAGGGAATTTCGACAGCTTATCTTTTCGATCCAAACGTCTGTGAATTCATCGAGAACAACAATCCCCATGCCTTGCGTGATATTGCTGAAAGATTACTAGAAGCATACCAGCGCGGTTTATGGCAGGATGTAAATATATCAACATTAGATAATTTGCGAAACCTGGTTCACCAAGCAGAAGCAGCAATCGAATCAAAATCGTTGGTGTAAGAGAATAAAATGGAAAATCTTGCGTATTTACACTTAGCTGGAGTTTATGAAGACCCCTCAGCCAGTGATTTGGTTTACCTTAGTTCCTGGTTGAAAACCGCACAAACTCCAGATTTTAAACGTTTTTCAAGTAAGGCTTGGAGGTATATGTTACCTCTAGTCTTAAGCATCTCCATTCTCAGCATTGCTAGTAGCGCTTTAGCACTGCAAAAGGGAGATAGAGGTCCTTCTGTAAGAAATTTGCAACAAGATTTAAAAAGGGCTGGTTTTTATCAAGCTCCTATAACTCAAGTATATGATGTGAAAACAGAAGATGCTGTTAGGCGCTTTCAAAAAGCTGCTAGTATCGGTATTGATGGTGTAGCCGGACCGGCTACACTACAAAAATTAGAAGGCTGGCGTGCTGCTGTAACAGTAAATACTAGTACACCTACTAGAACAGCAGCCAAGAAAAAGCCAACCATTAGAACTTCCCAAAGCGATGGGCGAAAACCCTCTCCTAAGATTGCTACCAATACTACCAAGCGCCGCAATCCCAATTTCCTCGCTAAAGGTGATGAAGGTCAAGCCGTCAAAGCTTTGCAAGAAAGATTACGAGTAGCAGGATTTTATTACGGTAATTCTACGGGTATTTTCGGACCAATTACCGAAGATGCCGTAAAGCGCTTCCAAAGGGCTTATGGTTTAGACGTTGACGGTATCGTAGGAGCGCAGACGCTAACTAAGTTACCTCCAATGGGTATTGGCTTTGGTGAAGAAAGTCCCAAAACCATGACTATAGCAGCTAGGAGACGAAACAAAGAATTTCTTGGTTTAGGAGATAGAGGCGAAGCTGTTAGAATCTTGCAAGCACAGCTAATCAAAGCAGGATATTTAAAGGGACAACCAAATGGTTATTTCGGTCCCTATACAACAGATGCAGTGAAGCGATTCCAAAATGCTAATTATTTGGCAGCTAGCGGTATCGCCGGACCTACTACTCGCAGCAAATTGTATAGAAATGTAAACGATGGCGAAAAAGCTGAATTCAACGTTTTAGAAATACAAAGACGCTTGCAAGCAAGGGGTTTCTACAAAGGTCCCCTGAACGGAGAAATGAGTCAAGATACTCAAAAAGCCATTAAACAAGCTCAGGAATTTTACGGCATTAGTTTAAAGGATGTGAGAAACGGACGCTTTTAACATCCGTTTCGCCTTCGGGCTAACATCTATGTACCGCGAGCAAGTATCTCTCCCTTGAGAGCAAGTCAAAAACTGCTCGCCTTTTTGCAAAAAATACATTAACTAAAAACTGCTCAAATGCAAAATTTTCCCAAGTGTTATAAAGGCATTAATGCCCGCTGGCACTTGGGACATACTCCGTGAATAGTCAACTGGCAGTCAAGAAGATGATAACCTTCTTTTTGAGAAGTTTTTAACCCAATTTTTAAGATTGAGTCGTTTTTGAACTCGGTGGTCGTGTTACACCTAACACAAATTAAGTGATGGTGATGGTGGGGATAAGGCTGGTTAAGTTCATAATGTTTATGACCTTCCCCCAGTTCCAATTCCCGCAAGATTCCCATGCGTGCCATCAACTTCAGCGTGCGATAAATCGTTGAAAGGCTTATTCCTTCATTATCGCTTTGCAATCTTTGATAAAGATCCTCAGCACTGAGATGCTCCCCTTGAGGAAGCTCCTGAAAAATGTTGAGAATCACTTCTCTCTGAGGTGTCAAACGCCAACCTCGTTCGTTGAGTTCTGCCTTGAGTGAAGCAGCGGTGTAAATTGTCATACTAATTTTTCTCAACAAACCCTATCAATTGCGAATATAGCAAATAAATCCACCTGTTTGCAATAATTCTAGATTGTTGATAATTATTTTTAATTGTAGAATAGTAAAATGGTTATCATAATCCCCTATATCGAATAAAAAATCCGACATTGCGATTCCCCTTAATGCAATATGGTTCACTCAAAAAAATTGATCTAAGGGGGCAAGCAGCGAAAAAGCGGTGGGAAGCCACTGTGTTGCTGAGGAACACCCACGCCCGCTCCGCAAGTAGCGTGGTTTCCCGGCTTGTGTAACTTTTGGTCACTAGGGAATCAGAGGAAGTACAGAAAACTTCCCGAGGAAAAAGTATTATCGGCAACTGTATTGCCCCCCTTTAGATATCAGTAACTCGTGGAGAGAAGTGCCTGGCGCGGCTATGCTGGGGTGTTGTGGTAAAAGGGAAACCACCGCTCATCCCTTGATCTTGGGAACTGTATAGTGTAATGTGCTCCCCAAAACCGCGCTAATTCACTTTTTAATCAGTTGACTTCTAGCTGAGGGATTCTAAGTAGTCGCGAATCAAATTACGTCGCTTGGGTTGGCGTAGCTTTTGTAAAGCCTTTGATTCGATTTGTCTAACACGTTCGCGGCTTAAATCCAGAGCGCGTCCGATTTCAGCCAAAGAGTAAGGATGACCATCAGCCAAACCAAAACGCATCAGAATTACGTCGCGTTCGCGGGTGGTTAAATCGGCCAAAAGATTTTGCAAGTCTCTTTGGAGAGATTCTCGCATTAACATTTCTTCTGGTGTTACACCATCAGTTTCGAGTAATTCACCTAATTCGGTATCTTTGTCCTTACCTACTTTAGTTTCAAGAGAAACAGAACGAGGTACCCGCAGTAAAACTTCCCGTACTTGAGCGGGAGTCATTTCTAGCTCAACAGCTAAGTCTTCCAAAGTGGGAGTGCGACCTTTTTCTTGAGCAATTTTACGTTGAGCTTTTTTGATTTTGTTTAACTTTTCAGTGATATGGACTGGTAGGCGGATAGTACGGCTAGAAGTAGCAATGGCTCGGGTAATACCTTGACGAATCCACCAGTAAGCGTAGGTACTAAACCGATAACCTTTAGTTGGGTCAAACTTTTCTACCGCTCTTTCTAAACCTAAAGTACCTTCTTGAACTAAATCCAATAATTCCAAGCCGCGATTTTGATATTTCTTTGCAACAGAAACCACTAGGCGAAGATTCGCCTTAATCATATGTTCCTTAGCTTGGAGTCCTTGGCTTTGAATTTGCTCTAATTCCTGTACGCTTAATTTAGCAGTTTCAGCCCAACGGCGCTTGCCTTGAGATAAAGCGCTTTTTAGCTCGAACACCTCAATACCAGCAGTGTTTGCCCATCTTTTCATAGAAGGGCGATGTCCCAACTCGGATGTCAAACGTTCTTGAGCTTCAATTATTGTTAAATAATGAGCAAGTAATTCATCACCTTGGTTTGCAGCTTCGGACAGTAGTATGCGTAACTTCAAATAACGCTGGACTTTTTGAGCTTCTGAAACCTCTTCATCTCGCCCTAATAACCGAACTCTGCCAATTTCCTGAAGATATAAACGAACCAAATCCGTACTACGGGTTTTTGTACTAGGGCTGAGGTTTTTGTATTCGGAAGAAGCCATTTCCAGTTGTTCTAAGTCCTCATCCCCTGGCACTTCCGCATCGTCAACGGTTAATTCCGGTTCAAAATCTTGACGGGACTTTTGAGTTTCGTAAGCGGTGTCGGCATCTGCATAAAAAGATGTTGCTGGCATAAGAATGTTCTCAATGGCTCCAGGTAACAATTATTAGCAATGTAAAGCTAATCAACTGTTGCTATTGTTCCCGCGATTAACGGTGAACTAACATTATTTAGAAATTAATTTGGTTTTCTTTGAAAAAACCATACTGATTTCATTTGATACTTATTTTGTTTAGGGGTATCAGCCTAGCAATTAATTTGAACCAACAGCAATTCAAACGCTTAACTAGACTGCAATTAACTGGCATCACCAGTCAAATTTATAACTTTCTAATTCTTGACAGTAACTCATACATCGTGGTATAAAGATAGACAACAAACAAAGTTATAAATTATTTGCATAGTTATATCTACATAGCCATGTGAGTTATTTCCTGACGAATTTTTTTTTTCTCGTCAGGGAATCTTAGTATTTTAAATTTTGAATTTTAGATGCCAAGATTTTCGATTAGAGTTAGCACTTAAGAGTTATCTATCATGCAATGCCCCATGCCCCATGCCCCATGCCCTATACCCAAATTAATAGTTATATTCGGGTTTAATATCTCGCTTCATTAAATCCAATAGTGCTTGTCGTGGTGTAACTTCGGCTTTAAGTAGACGGTAAACTCCCGTTGTTATCGGCATCGAAATATTTTGTTGTTTAGCACGTTGAACTAAAACCTCCGTTGTATTTACTCCTTCAGCGGTTTCTTGAAGATGGGAAAGAATTTGTGTGAGCGTCTTTCCTTCCGCAAGCTGGTATCCCACTTGGTAATTGCGACTTAAAGCACTGTTGCAAGTTGCTAAAAGATCACCTAAACCAGATAAACCGTAAAACGTTTCTTGTTTCGCACCCCAATGTACGCCAATACGCACCATTTCAGTAAGTCCACGAGTGACTAAAGCTGCTTTGGCATTAGTTCCCAACTGTAAACCATCACATACACCAGCGGCGATCGCGATCACATTTTTTAATGTTCCGCCCAATTCTACTCCTAAAGGATCGGAATTTGTATAAACGCGAAATCGAGTTGAATTAAATACCAGTTGCACCGATTGGGCCGCACTTTCAATATTACTGGCAACTACAGTCGCTGCTGGTAATTCTTGAGTAATCTCCTTAGATAAATTAGGTCCACATAAAACTACCACTGGATTATTAGGAAAATTTTCTTGCCAAATTTGCGAAGGTGTGCATGTAGTTTCAGGATCTAAACCTTTAGTAGCAGTGACAAAAATAGTTTGGGGAGAAATAGACAAAGACTTTAATTGTGAAACAACATCTCTCACCCCTTTCATGGAAACAGCACTGAGGATAATATTGGCACCGTGGATTGTTTCCACTAAAGTTTGGCAACCCCGACGGGAGAACAAACGAACATCATGAGCATTAGTTCGTGCAAGAGTTGCAAGAGCTTTTCCCCAAGCACCTGCGCCAATAATAGCAACTGCTGAATTTAGATTTTGAATTATCGATTGTGAATTAGTCATATTATTTAGCCGCAACGCCGCACACTCATTATGTCTTCGGGTGTGTATCTTGATAAATAATCTAGGGTAAAAAGTGTTTCAAAGAATACACTAACCATTAACTTTTAGCGTTCACAATATTTCTATTAGCTATGTAGATGCTATTAGTAATCCTGTAAAGGTTACTTTAAGCGATTAACTGGTCTAAATTATCACAAAAAGCCTGACCATTTTTTTGCGGAAATTGTAATCGAGCTAACCAGCCTGCTCTTACCCAGGAATTTTGGTTTGCTAAACTAATACAACTTAGGATTGTTGTACGTTAATAATGGAAGAAACAAAGTATCCATTTGTCTCAGTTATTATTCCAGTTTTTAATGATGCTACCCGTTTAAAATTATGCTTAACAGCATTGGAAAACCAGAGCTATCCTCACAGCCATTATGAAGTTATTGTCATCGATAATGGCTCCGATAATGACCAGGATATTCAAGGGGTTGTAGCCCAGTTTGGGCAAGCAAAAATGACTCAAGAACTCACTCCTGGTTCTTATGTTGCCAGGAATAAGGGAATTGCAGTGGCTCAAGGTGAAGCAATTGCATTTACTGATGCAGATTGTATTCCTGCGACAGATTGGTTAGAGCAAGGTGTTTATCATCTAAGGTCTATCCCAAACTGTGGAATGGTTGTTGGTTGTATTGAAGTATTCTTTGAAGATCCTAATCATCCTAACTCCATAGAGCTTTATCAGAGCCTTACAGCTTTTCCTCAAGAGGAGCATCTACAGCAATTTCATGGCGGTGACTTCCTCGGAATTTTTTTCTAAGTGCACTCCAACTTCAATCGGTTCAATTGCTCAAACTAACTTACAGTTGTGGCAGCAATTACAGAGTGCAGGTTACAGCAATGATGATCTTAAAACAGTCAACAAAGCTTATAAATTTGCGATCGCATTATTTTCTGGTCGTTTTCGTGCTTCAGGTAAAACCTTCATAGCCCATCTGACAGGTACTGCAAGTATTTTGGCACATTTAAATGCATCAAGTTCAATTGTTGCTGCGGGTTTATTACATGCAGCTTATGATTTTGGTGATTTTGGAGGATGGAATCGACGTGGTGTTACAACTTCTAAACAAATAGGTTTGCGACAAGAAGTTGGGATTGAAGTAGAAAGTTATGTTGCTGCTTATTCAGCTTTAATTTGGAATTACCGCACAATTCCTAAAATTTTTCATCTTTTACCTCAGTGGGAATTAAAACAAAGGTCTGTACTATTAATACGACTGGCTAACGAACTAGAAGAGTATTTGGATTTGGGTTTACTTTATTGCGGTAAAAAAATCGAAATTTATGGCAGTCATCAAACTGACATGGTTTCTGAAATGGCAAGCAATTTAGGATTTCCAGCATTAGCTTCAGCCCTGACATCAGCACAAGAGGCTATGACTAATGGCTGCGTGTTGCCAGAATTAGTTAATCCTACTGGTGTTAATAATTCATCTCTAATAGTGCCTTATTCTTGCCAGAAAAAATTCTTAGCTTGGTTATCTCAAAGTCTAATTACTCGTTTAATTAAGGGAGGATTAGACTTCCCCATATTTCCAAGCAATCTCAATCAGCAGTAAACTCAAGTAGTCAAAGGCAAAGCGCTATGAGCCTAAAAACCAAAGTTATCAGAGGAGCAGTTTGGTCATTAATTCAAGGTTGGGGAACCCAGTTTGGCTCTCTTGCAATCTTCTTTTTACTAGCTCGTCTGTTGACTCCGGAAGCCTTCGGTTTAGTAGCACTTGCCAGTGTATTTCTGGCATTTATGCAAATCTTTTTAAGCCAGGGATTTGCTGATGCTCTAGTACAGCGAGAAAAACTCGAACCAGAACATCTTGATGCAGCTTTTTGGACTGGCTTAAGTTTAGGTGTTGGACTAATGGTACTGGGAATCACGACTTCACAATTAGTTGCTGATTTCTTTGAGACACCAGAACTTTCTCCAGTGCTGCGCTGGCTTTCAGTAATTATACTGGTTAATTCTTTAAGTAGCGTACATCAAGCCCAGTTGCAGCGTCAATTTGCATTCAAAGCTCTGGCGATTCGTAACTTACTTGGTATTATCAGTGGTGGTATTGTTGGAATTATCATGGCAGTCAATGGCTTGGGTGTATGGGCATTAGTAGCTCAGCAGTTAACTCAAGAATCAATTGCAATGGTGGTACTTTGGCAAGCAGTTGATTGGAAACCACGGCTTTCATTTTCCTTCAAGCACTGGCAAGAACTGTTAAATTTTGGACTGAATCAATTAGCCTTTAATTTACTTGCTTTTTGTAATAATCGTGCAGATGATTTTCTCATCGGTTACTATCTTGGAGCTACTAGTCTTGGCTATTACAGCTTGGCTTATCGCATTCTGATTGCAATGACTAATCTGTTGGTTAACAGTAGCTCTCAGGTAGCCCTGCCAACTTTCTCTCGTCTACAAAACGATTTAGATCGTTTTCGTAATACTTTTTATCGCGCAACCCAACTTACTAGTGCTCTAGCTTTTCCTATTTTTTGTGGTGTAGCAATACTCGCTCCTGAATTGATTGTTTTACTTTTTGGAGAAAAGTGGATACCAGCTATACCAGTGTTACAAATACTGGCTATCGTGGGAGCATTGCGTTCATTCAGAAGGCAGCTATGTTGGAGGCAGTCGGCGTGATGG
>DESS01000120.1:20412-43669 GCA_002361335.1 Richelia sp. UBA3308 | reverse complement strand
AACTCCGCTTGCATCTCATCGAGTAAAACACAGTGTATTCCCCCATCATCTTCGTAAAATTCCTCTTCATAAGGTTCCCATATAGGAGGAACTAGTTCATGTTCTAAATATTCGAGGTGGTGAAATTCTTTGATGGGAATCATCGCTGCAACCTCTTCCCCATCTTGCTGCAAAACTATCCGCTTTCCCGCCAAAACTATAGTTTTCAAAGCTTCGAGTAAATTACCCCTGACTTCCTCCGTACTCCAACGGATAAAGCCCTCATCTTGATTAACGTACTCTTTTACGATCATAAATGTAATCTAAATGTAATCAAATAGTTCCTAAAGTCTAGAAATTCGAGAAAATAATAAATTAAGGCTAACCTAAATTTTTCTTTAATTTTATGGCTCATCCATTTTTGGAACATCTTCAAAGTCCCAAACGTCCTGTTTTAGTCTTTGACGGGGCGATGGGAACCAATTTACAAGTACAAAATCTCACTGCCCAAGACTTTGGTGGTGCAGAATACGAAGGTTGTAACGAATATCTGGTTCACACCAAACCGGAAGCTGTAGCAACAGTTCATCGGGGTTTCTTGGCTGCTGGAGCCGATGTGATTGAAACTGATACTTTTGGTGGTACCTCAATTGTACTTGCCGAGTATGACTTGGCAGACCAAGCTTATTACCTCAATAAAACTGCTGCTGAATTAGCAAAGAAAGTAGCTGCCGAATTTTCTACACCCGAAAAACCCCGGTTTGTAGCTGGTTCTATGGGACCTGGTACAAAATTACCAACTTTGGGACATATTGATTTCGACTCCTTGAAAAATTCTTATGTAGAACAAGTAGAAGCATTATTTGATGGTGGAGTCGATTTATTTTTGGTAGAAACCTGTCAGGATGTGTTGCAAATTAAAGCAGCACTGAATGCAATAGAAGAGGTTTTTGCTAAAAAAGGCGAACGTCTTCCAATAATGGTTTCCGTGACTGTGGAAACTATGGGTACGATGCTCGTAGGTACGGAAATCAGTGCCGTAGTGACAATTTTAGAACCCTACAATATCGATATTTTAGGTTTAAACTGCGCCACCGGACCGGATTTGATGAAACCACACATCAAATATTTATCAGAACATTCACCATTTATTGTTTCTTGTATTCCCAATGCGGGTTTACCAGAAAACGTTGGCGGACAGGCGCATTATAGACTAACGCCAACGGAATTGAAAATGCACCTGATGCATTTTATCGAAGACTTAGGTGTCCAAGCGATCGGGGGTTGCTGTGGGACACGTCCGGAGCATATACAAGCTTTAGCAGAAATTGCCAAAGATTTAAAGCCAAAAGTCAGGGAACCAAAACTTGAACCGGCTGCGGCTTCGATTTATGGTACTCAACCCTACGATCAAGATAATTCCTTCTTGATTATCGGCGAAAGACTCAACGCCAGCGGTTCCAAAAAATGCCGTACCATGTTGAATAATGAAGACTGGGACGGATTAGTTTCCCTAGGGCGATCGCAAGTTAAAGAAGGGGCACACGTACTCGATGTGAACGTAGATTATGTCGGCCGTGACGGCGTGCGTGATATGTACGAGTTGGTTTCCCGTTTGGTGAATAATATAACTTTGCCTTTAGTACTTGACTCCACGGAATGGGAAAAAATGGAGTCCGGTTTAAAAGTTGCTGGCGGTAAGTGTTTGTTAAATTCTACCAACTATGAAGACGGCGAACCCCGTTTCTTGAAAGTATTAGAATTAGCCAAAAAATACGGTGCTGGTGTTGTAATTGGTACCATCGACGAAGATGGCATGGCACGCACAGCCGATAAAAAATTTGAAATTGCTCAACGGGCTTATCGTCAAGCCTTAGAGTATGGCATCCCCGCCCACGAAATTTTCTTCGATACTCTAGCGCTACCCATTTCCACCGGAATTGAAGAAGATAGAGCCAACGGTAAAGCGACTATCGAATCCATCCATCGTATTCGTCAAGGATTACCAGGATGTCATGTTGTATTAGGAGTTTCCAACGTTTCCTTCGGTTTAAATCCCGCAGCACGGATAGTTTTAAACTCCATGTTCCTCCACGAAGCAATGTCAGTGGGAATGGATGCTGCGATCGTTAGTGCCAGCAAGATATTACCCCTTGCCAAAATTGAAGAAGAACATCAAAAAATTTGCCGCGATTTAATTTACGACAACCGTAAATTTGAAGGTGATATTTGCGTTTACGATCCCTTGGCGGAATTAACCACCATGTTTGAAGGGGTTAGCGCCAAACGTGACAAAGGCGTTGATGTTAGTTTACCCCTTGAAGAACGGTTAAAACAACACGTTATCGACGGCGAAAGAATTGGTTTAGAAGACGTGCTAGCCGAAGCCATGGCAAAATATCCGCCGTTGGATATTGTCAACATTTACTTATTAGATGGGATGAAAACTGTTGGTGAATTGTTCGGCTCCGGACAAATGCAGTTACCTTTCGTATTGCAATCAGCAGAAACCATGAAAGCAGCGGTGGCGTTTTTAGAACCCCACATGGAAAAATCCGAAGCAGGAGCAGATAACGCCAAAGGAACCTTTGTAATTGCTACCGTAAAAGGGGACGTTCACGACATTGGTAAAAACTTAGTGGATATTATTTTATCCAACAACGGTTATCGGGTGATTAATCTAGGAATTAAACAGCCAGTAGAAAACATCATTAAAGCCTACGAAGAACATAAACCCGATTGCATCGCCATGAGTGGATTATTGGTGAAATCAACGGCGTTTATGAAAGATAACTTAGAGACATTCAACGAAAAAGGAATTACCGTTCCCGTAATTTTAGGTGGTGCGGCTTTGACTCCTAAATTTGTTAATCAAGACTGTCAAAATACCTATAAAGGTAAAGTTGTCTACGGAAAAGATGCATTTTCAGACTTGCATTTCATGGACAAATTAATGCCAGCAAAATCTGGTAATAATTGGGATGATATCAAAGGTTTCTTAGGTGAATTTGCAGAAGAAGAACATTCTCAAAACGGACATAAAGTAGAAGAAGAAAAACCAGCCAAAGAAAAAGCACCAGCAGAACCAAAAATCATCGATACCAAACGTTCCGAAGCAGTCGAAATAGACACCGAACGTCCCACACCACCATTCTGGGGAAGCAAATTACTACAACCAGAAGATATTCCCGTTGAAGAACTATTTTGGTACCTAGATTTACAAGCCTTAATTGCGGGACAATGGCAATTTAGAAAACCAAAAGATCAATCAAAAGAACAATATCAGGTTTTCTTAAAAGAGAAAGTATATCCAATTCTAGAAACCTGGAAAAAACGAGTTGTAGAACAAAACTTGTTACATCCCCAAGTTATTTACGGCTACTTCCCTACTCAAGCACAAGGAAATACCTTACATATCTACAACCCCGAAAACCATTCCCAACAGGTAACAGAATTTGAATTTCCCCGCCAAAAATCAATGCGTCGTCTGTGTATATCAGACTTTTTCGCACCCAAAGAAACCGGAATCATCGATGTCTTCCCCATGCAAGCCGTGACAGTGGGTGAAATTGCTACGGAATTTGCCCAGAAACTGTTTTCCAATAACGAATACACTGATTATCTGTATTTCCACGGAATAGCAGTGCAAATGGCAGAAGCATTAGCAGAATGGACACACGCCAGAATCCGCCGCGAACTAGGCTTTGAAGCCGAAGATCCAGATAATATTCGGGATACCTTAGCCCAAAGATATCGCGGTTCTAGATATAGCTTTGGATACCCCGCTTGTCCAAACATTCAAGATCAGTACAAGCAATTGGAATTGTTGAAGACTGACAGAATTAATTTGTACATGGATGAAAGCGAACAGATTTATCCCGAGCAAAGTACCACCGCCATAATTACTTATCATCCCTTAGCTAAATACTTTAGCGCTTAAATTAAACTCCCCTCTCCGATAAATTGGAGAGGGGTTGGGGGTAAGTAATCTCTCGTTTTCCCACGAATTGGCGTGTAGAGACGTTATATATAACGTCTCTACATCTAACGAAACAACGAAAAATCCTCAAATAATGCCTGTCACCCCTGAATAGCAGTATCCTAAGCAAACAACATCACAGGGTTCCCATTAAAAATTTTTACTCCTGAAAATATATTGCACTCAACCGATAACCACTATATACAATGGAAAATACCACAGCATGTTTACTTATTTCCTGTCCTGATAAACAAGGGTTAGTTGCCAAAATTGCTAACTTTATTTATTCAAATGGTGGTAATATCATTCATGCAGACCAGCATACAGATTTTGCCAGCGGTTTATTTCTAACTCGTATTGAATGGCAGTTAGACGGTTTTAATTTACCCCGCGATTTGATTGCACCGGCGTTTAATTCTATTGCTCAACCAATAGATGCGAAATGGGAGCTACATTTTTCTGATAGCATTCCCCGTATTGCTATTTGGGTAAGTAAACAAGAGCATTGTTTGCTAGATTTACTCTGGCGACATAGTGCAAAAGAGTTTTTAGCCGAGATTCCTTTAATAATTAGCAATCATCCAACTTTAAAAGAAATAGCAGAGCAATTTAATATTGATTTTCATCACATCCCGATAACGAAAGAAACAAAAATCGAACAAGAGAAAAAACAACTAGAAATATTAGCCAAATACAAAATTGATTTAATCGTATTAGCAAAATACATGCAGATTCTGAGCAGTGACTTTGTTGCTCAATTCCCCCAAATAATCAATATTCATCATTCCTTTTTGCCAGCTTTTGTAGGTGCAAATCCTTATCAAAAAGCTTATGAAAGAGGAGTTAAAATAATCGGAGCAACATCTCATTACGTCACAGCAGATTTAGATGCTGGCCCAATAATCGAACAAGATGTTGTCAGAATCAGTCACCGCGATACAGTTAAAGATTTGATCAGAAAAGGAAAAGACTTAGAAAGAATAGTTTTAGCAAGAGCAGTCAGATTGCACTTAAAAAATCGCGTCTTAGTTAATAGTAACAGAACTGTTGTATTTGAATAAACTCAAAAAAAATGGCTATTTAGTTCTTGTAGTGTGCGTGACACTTAGAGAAATTGTGAATGTAATTATAAGGCAATGAGGGTACGGCACCAATTGATTAATGTGACAATATCGTAAGTCCTAAACTAAAAAAACCAAGATAAAATTAATGTCAGCAAAAGATTTGTTTCATGAAGCGGTAAAAAATGGATTACAAAAAGAAGAATGGTTAATTACAGATGATCCATTAGAAATAGTATTTGAAGAAGTTACGCTGAAAATTGATTTGGGTGCAGAAAGACTAATAGCAGCAGAAAAATAAGGTGAAAAAATAGCTGTTGAAATAAAAAGCTTTGCAAGTAACTCTCCTGTTAGCGATTTTCATACAGCTAATGGTCAATTTCTCAATTATAAAATAGCATTAGAAGTAAATGAACCAGAACGTGAGTTATATTTAGCCGTTCCAGTTGATGCTTATTAAACATTTTTTAGAACAAGACTTGCACAAATCGCAGTACAAAGACATCAGTTAAAACTAATAATATATGAACCAGCTATGGAGGTAATTGTAAAATGGCAAATTTAGAGAATTTTCGGCAATCAATTCAAACAATTTTAGCTAAACACGGCAGTTCAAAACCGAAGCATGAAGATGTAGAAAAAGAATTGATTTTTGATACAACACGGGACCATTATCAGTTAATGTATGTAGGTTGGAATGGTTTAAAGCGAGTTAATCATACCATGATGCATTTTGATATTAAAGATGGGAAAATCTGGATTCAGCAGAATATGACAGATGTTGATTTAGCACAAGAACTCTTAGATTTAGGAGTTGAAAAAGAAGATATTGTGTTGGGTTTACAGCCACCATTAAAGCGTCCTTATACGGGATATGGGGTTACCTTTAACACTAAACCTTAATTCGCTGATATCTCATCAACCAGGCAAAGGCTGGGTTTGTGACAAACATAAGTAGAAAATATATTGCTGCTGGAATTGCCATAGTTGGGGAATTTAGGAGCGTAGTCGCAATAGCGATCGCTAAAGTACCGTATTCCCCACCCTAATCTATAACATGATTAAATAAAATAAATTTCACCTTTAATGAACAACCAAAATTCACAAAAACTCTTAATAACAAACTTTTTGAAAAAAATGATTACATCCCTAATTTTCATCTACCTATCCTTCGCTATCTACATCTACTTCCAAGCAGATAACTTGATTTTTCTACCCCAACCTTCCAGCTATCAAGATACCGACGAAATAATCAAATTAACCAGCGAAGACGGAACCAAACTTTCCGCAATTTATCTATCAAACCCCAATGCCAAATACACAATTCTTTACGCTCATGGAAATGCATCCGATTTAGGTACCATACAACCTAGATTAGAAGAATTAAAAAATATCGGTTTCAGCGTCTTTGCTTACGATTATCGCGGTTATGGTACCAGTGAAGGAAAACCTTCTGAAAAAAATGCTTATAAAGACATTGATACCGCTTACAATTATTTAACCGAAGAATTAAACTTACAACCCCAACAAATAATAGTATTTGGAGTTTCCGTCGGAGGAGGATCTGCCATCGATTTAGCTGCTCGAAAACCAATTGGTGGTTTAATGACCGAAAGTACTTTCATTTCAGCATTTAGAGTTAAAATACCTTTCCCAATTTTACCTTTTGATAGATTTCCCAATTTAGAAAAAATTAAAAACGTAAAATGTCCCGTATTAATAATGCATGGAAAAATTGACGATGTTGTTCCTTTTTATCACAGCGAAAAATTATTCGAGCAAGCACCTTCACCTAAACTTTCGCTATGGGTAGAAAACGCAAATCATAATGATTTCCCATATGTTGCAGGAGAAAGATATACGAACATTTTAAAAGAGTTTATACAGTTAGTTGATAATCATAATTCTATATAAAGTTTAATTCCGATTATTGCGACAATTAATTGTTAAGATTCTTAACAAAAAAGTACCTTAAACAGCTTTTAGTAGTATTTTGTGAATTAAACACTTTTAAATAACCGAATTGTTCCTGAATTACAAAAATTTAATATTTAATGAAAGTAAATAATCATTATTTGTTAATTTTTATAAAATAAAATAATTTAAAATAGATAATAATTGAAAATAGATTGATAAAAGTTGTTAAATTATCCTCTAATGATTCGTAATTTTAATAACGAAAAAGGAATTATAAATTACAAAGTTTATACAAAATCTCATTTTTTGTGACAAAATTGCCATATAGAGTTATTTCACCTTAATCTTCATCAAGTAATAACTCTATATATTAATTTTTTTATCATATAGGTGTCTGGCATTGTGATTTAATACCGGACGTTAGTGTTTAAATTGTGTATGCTGAAAACAATTGATGAAATTTTCGTGAAACAGAGATCTAATGACTCCCAAAATCATGCGTCAACTTTGGACAGTGGTAGAAAAAACCCACACCAAGACTTTGTTGCAAATGGATGATGCAAGCTTGGTTAATTTGTTAGTAAAACAAACAAAAAACCAAGCATCCCTAGATTGTCACGAAGCCGATTTTCTTTGTGATTACATTCAATCACGACTTCCTCTTATACGTGATATTGCCCATGAACGCCAGTACAATTTACACTCAACCTAAAATTGATGAAAAATTTGTTAAAACATCATCCCTTAGTGTTGAAAACAACGAAATATAACATTTCACAAATAGCTTGCGCTACAAAAACATAAGTAATTAGCAATTATCAGCTAGGTAAATATCCTTCCATCAAACAATCAGAACCTACAATTCTCATCTCTACACGTTCCAAAGATAGTGCTTGAGTCATTGTAGTAAAGCCCAAATCACCTACTGGTGTGGGAGCATGATTTCCACCTATAATTTTGGGGGCGATAAATGCTAAGACTTTTTGTACAGCTCCGCTGGCGATCGCACTAGCCGCTAAGATTCCTCCACATTCCCAAAGCACGCTACAAAAACCCTTGTCATATAGGAAAGCCATTGCTTGAGAAGGTGTAAGTGGTGATAATTCCACCACTTCAACGCCTTGTTTTCGCAAAATTTCTTGCATGTCAGAGTTGGCTCCAGGTTCAGTTAATACAAGAGTGGGGGCTTCATGGGTTTGCCATAGATGTGCTTGAGTAGGTAAATCAAGACTGCGGCTCATAACGACTCGCAGAGGATTGTGTGCTCCAGGAAAACGAGAAGTTAGACGGGGATTATCCTGGCGTACTGTATTGCCGCCGACGATAACAGCATCGCACCCAGCCCGTAATTGTCTAACTGCGCTGCGAGCATCTTCGTTAGTGATCCAATTACTATGACCTGTAGTAGTAGCAATTTTACCATCCAAAGTCATAGCGTATTTCAAAATACCCAAAGGCTTTTTATAAAGAATACGATGAATAAAGCCTTCATTTAGCTTACGACAGGCTTCTTCTTCCACTCCCGAAATTACTTCAATTCCAGCACTTCGCAAACGGTTAATTCCACCACCGGCGACTAAAGGATTTGGATCTACCATACCGATGACAACTTTGGCTACTCCTGCCTTTACCAAAGCTTCGGAACAGGGGGGAGTACGTCCATAATGATTACAAGGTTCTAAACTAACGTAAATTGTAGCTCCACGGGCTTTATTTCCAGCAGCTTTAAGTGCAAAAACTTCAGCATGAGGTTCACCAGCACGAGGATGAAAACCTTCTCCAACAATTTCGCCATCCTTGACAATTACTGCTCCTACCATGGGATTTGGTGAGGTACATCCCAAAGCACGACGAGCTAAATCCAAACAGCGCCGCATCATCGCCGAGTCAAAATCTGTTCCTACTTTTTTGACTAGGGATTCGCCGTTTTCCTCGCCTTTGGCGTATGGTAATTCAAATTCGTCTTCTTTTTCCTTTTGGATATTAGATACCAAATTATCTGCACTAGGATTGGTTGGAGAATTGTTCATAAAAAAAGGGAACTTATGTAAGTGTTTTTGTATTTTTTAATTTCATTAAGAATTAATATCATCAATTTCCTATCTGGATTAGCCAGCTTTAGCATCACTTCCGGGTATAGAAATTGACACAAAACTCAATTAAGCTTGAAATCTCACAACTCCACTTAACTTGACTTCTTGCATCCATATTGCCAGAGCCTGGATAATTAATTCCAACAAAATTAATTTCAATAAAATTCATTTTCACAAAATTAATTCCAAATTAATAAAGGAGGAAAGAATCCAACAGTAGTAACTGCGATTCCTTCCTCCTTATTTAAGGCATGGAGAGATTGCCAGATGGGAGATGGGAGGAGAAGGAGATAGGAAGAAAAAATTTCCAACCATAAACTCCTCACTCCTCACTACTCACCACTCACTCAATATCCAAAATCTAAAATCCAATCATGATGATTGCTCAGCTAACTTCAACTGTTGCCACCAACGATTTAAAGGATAATAAACCACAGGTGCCCAAAGACTGCTAAGAATGGCAGAAGCCAAAGTCACCTTTTTGTAATATGCCCAAATAACATCTGAACTAGCAGTACCCGTTACAATCATCTGTAATGCAAAAACCGTATCTGATAAAATCGCCATCACGAAGACGATTAAGGCAATAAAAATAAAATCTTCCTGGATAAAACGTTGTTTTTGAAACAAACCAATTACAAAACCTACCAAACCCAAACTTAAAGCATGAGTTGGTTGGGATGATGTCATTGCATCTTGGAGCAAACCTAAAATAATACCAGCAAAAGCACCTTGCAAAGCCGAACGCTTCACACTCCAAGCCACAACCCAAATTAACAGCCAGTTAGCTCCAATACCCAATAATTCCATACCAGGAAAGCGAGTTGGTAACAGAAACAAACATAATAATACAGACACAGCAATTACTGCCCAATTTGTCATTTGACGTAAACGGGGATGCCAGCGAGAAAGAGGTTTGATAGGTTTTTTCCGTTTCTTGCGTCGGGATGGGGGCTGCTGAGAAGATTGTTTTTTTCTCACCCAAAATTTGGGAATTTTCATTTCCTTCTAGCCAAGTGTCAAGGTGAATTTATAATTTATAATGAAGAATGGCCGAATTATTACCCCATCGATGAATCNNGTTTGTTTTTCTCCACGGATTATCGATGGCTTGTATTCAGTTTATTTTTTGGTCAAATTACTTTTTTGTATCTTTATTTTTGATTACTGGATTTGTTGGTTTAGGATTAACAGTTACCCAGTCAAGAGAACGAATCGGTGGAAAAAGTTCTACTATTGCAACTGATGCCGGAAGTCTTTTTAAATCTAATGATTTGATTTTTCCTATAGCTATGCCGGAAGGAAATTTAGAACTGTAAGTTGAAGTCGAAACTACATCTCCAGGCTTTGCGTTTGGTACTTTCTCATAAAATTCCAACACCGCATCAGCTGAACCATCTCCTTTTAAAATACCTTTGGCTCCAGTACGGCTGATATTTACCCCTACTTTTGAATTCATGTCGCTAACCAACAAAACACGGCTTGTATGGGGAGTTACATTTTCTATCAACCCAACCAAACCGCCTTCAGCCTTGACTATATAACCTTCTTTTATTCCTCTAAGGCTACCGCGATTCAAAGTCACCTGTTGCCACCAATTATCTGCACTACGCCCAATTACCCGAGCCGGAATCGTAGGAACATTTTTTGGTTCTTTTTCTACATATTTTAATAAAGCCTTAAGATTTTTATTCTGACTTTCGAGCTCAACTATCTTTGCTTGCAGTTCCTTTACCTTAGCATCCTTAAGATAAACTTCAGGATTAGGTTTACTCTGGAACACTTCAAAAGGGCGAATAATTGCTTGATGCAACTCAACCAAAAGTTCACCTTGAGTTTCCCGAACTAAGAATGTACCACCAACCACTAAAACTAATACCCCTAACTGTAACCCAAAACGCTCCCACCAGCGACGTGCAGTAAACATATAAACCGACCTATAAAAGAAAATTTACTTAATAAACTTAATAAACTTAATAAAAGTTAATAAGAAGATATCGAATTCCATATAGAATTCAATATCTTCTGGCGGAACACAGGTGTGTTTAGATATTGCGAGAACGTGCGCTGAATACTCGTTCTAACTGTTTGAAATTTTCTAACACCCGACCAGTACCTAACACTACACAGCTTAAAGGATCGGCCGCAACGTGTGTGACAATGCCCGTTTCATGGCTGATTAGAGTATCTACTCCTTTGAGCAAAGCACCACCGCCAGCAAGCATAATGCCCCTATCAATAATATCTGCAGCCAATTCTGGAGGTGTGCGCTCCAGCGTCCGCTTCACTGCTTCAATAATAACCGAAAGCGGTTCCGACATACTTTCACGAATTTCTGGTCCTTTAATCGTAACCGTTCTTGGTAGACCAGAAAGCAGATGCAAGCCTCTAACTTCCATAATGGCTTCTTCGTCATCATGAGTCGGATAAGCAGAACCGATACGAATCTTGATATCTTCTGCTGTACGTTCCCCAATTACCAAGTTATGAACTTTCTTCATATACTGGACAATTGATTCAGTTAACTCATCTCCAGCAATACGTACTGATTCACTCAGTACCGTACCTTGAAGACTCAATACTGCAACTTCAGTGGTACCACCACCGATATCAATAATCATATTACCAGTAGGTTCCGCTACTGGCAGTCCTGCCCCAATTGCTGCTGCTACAGGTTCATCGATTAAATAAACTTCTCTAGCCCCTGCTTGAGAAGCAGCATCCATGACAGCCCTTCTTTCAACCCCAGTTACACCGCTAGGAATACCAATTACAATCCTGGGTAACACTAAAGATTTGCCCTCGTTAACGCGCTGAATAAAGTTTTTCAGCATCAACTCAGCAGTATCAAAGTCAGCAATTACACCATCGCGTAAAGGACGCAAGGCAATTACATTTCCCGGAGTTCTACCGAGCATTTTCTTAGCATCTTCTCCCACAGCCAGCGCTACCTTTTCGTTTTGATCGATGGCAACAACTGACGGTTCTTGGAGTACAATACCTTTACCAGAGACATAAACGAGAGTGTTGGCAGTACCCAGGTCGATACCCATATCCCGCGACAAGGAAAACTTACTGAAAAGACCCACGCGTTTCTTGGCCCCCTATTCTCGTTACTTTTTACATCGTCCAAAATACCCAATCGTGCTGGATTCTATTATTTTTTTTGACCTGAGTCTAGTAAAGCAGATTAACTTTTTATATATCTTTTCCTAATCTTTACTAAGTTCGGGTATCTTTACCTTAATTCTTTGTTTCAACAAACTTATCAGTATGCTTTTGCAATTTGGCTATAGTAATTTTTATCATTTTTTTTGATAATTTTTATTGTTAATTACTAAACAGTAAATTAAATGTGTTTTAATCCGCTATTATGGAAATTAAAATACCATAGTACACAAGTACTGAATATATTAGCTTATGAGTATTAATGTTGTTCACCTTGTTGGTCGTGTAGGTACCGACCCTGACATGAAATATTTTGAATCTGGTAGTGTTAAGTGCAGATTAACATTAGCAGTCAATCGTCGTAAAAAAGATAGCGAACCTGACTGGTTTAACCTGGAATTATGGGGTAAAACAGCAGATATTGCCAATAATTATGTTCGTAAAGGAAAGCAAATTGCTGTTAGAGGTTCGTTGAAACTGGACAGTTGGAACGATCGCTCTACAGGCGCACTTCGTTCTTCACCCGTGATTTTAGTAGACGACCTACAGTTATTAGGTTCTAAGCGAGATAACGAAACTGAAATGATCAATAATAGTCCAGAACATTTTTAATTAGTTATTAGTTATTAGTTACTAGTTATTAGTTATTAGTTATTGCTTCGTTAATGTAGTAATAGCTAATTACCACTAACAACTAACCACTAAACACTAACAACTAACCCAATAATCACTAGTCAATAATCACTAGCCAATAACCACTAACAACTAACCCAATAATCACTAGTCAATAATCACTAACCACTAACCACTAACAACTAACCACTAATAACTAATAACTAATAACTAATTCGTAATGTCACAGATGCTCCTACTTCTTGTTCACCGCCAACTACAGGGGTGGGTGCTGCTTCCGCAATTGCTGCAGTGCGAACTGCATTACGATACATAACAGGTTCTGTTATAGAAGCATTATTTACTTGAATATTAATTATTTCTTTCGGCGTAAAACCCAAACTAGAAAAAACTACATTCGCCTGTTTTTGAGCATTTTGAGTAGCTTCTTTTAGTGCTTGTTGTTGTGCTTGACTTATTGCTTCTTCCGTAGCTACAAATCTGACGCTATCAATTCGTGTTGCACCGGCTTTTATCGCTTCATCCAATAAATTACCAGCCTTCTCAGTTTTAACCTGAAAACTGATAATATTTATAGCTTCATAACCTTTAATTTGCCGTACATTGTCTTTAAAACTGTATAGTGGTTGGAGTCGGATACCGGTAGTTTCTAACTTCTCTAGATTCCGCGACTTGAGTAATGTGACTACAGCATTAGACTTACGAGCTGCTTCTTGCTGTACAATACTGGCTGTTTTACCTTGAACCTCCACTCCTAAACTTACTTTAGACAAAGTAGTAGGAATTGATTCTACAGCTCGTCCCCTAACTGTTAAAGTTCGTAATATTATTTTTGATTCTGCCCAGCCCGGTTGAATCGCAGCAAAACTTACTAACAGCGCAATAGGTAGACTTTTCCATAAATTTTTGTAAACCTGCCATTTATAGCCGAATGAATTTACTTTACTCATAGTATTTTTAACTTGTAATTAAATTATCCTATGCGAGATAGTTTCCCTAGAGTATTTACTCAGTTTGAATGTTCCTGTGTTTTTTATTAGTCTTGGAAAAATAAAAAGGTATCCTCTTCCCCAAAAGATGTATCATTTAATTTAATTACCTTCATCCGGCTCTGATGCGGCTGATTAGAAATCAAAAATAATACAAAAATAATATATGAACTGGTTGTTGAAAACCGAACCTAATGAGTATTCCTATGCCGATTTAGAAAAAGAAAAAACTGGGGTATGGGATGGAGTAAAAAATGCTCTTGCTCTCAAAAATATGCGTACAATGGTTCCTGGGGAAAAAGCATTTATTTATCACACTGGTAAAGAACGAAGAATTATCGGAGTAGCAGAAATTCTGTGTCAAGCATATCCAGACCCCAAATTAAATGATATTAAAAGATTAGTTGTAGATATACGGGCAATAAGAAAATTAACCGAATTTATTACTCTCAATCAAATCAAGCAAGACGAAAAATTTGCAGGATTTGACTTATTGCGCCTGCCAAGACTATCAATTGTTCCAGTTTTACCTCAATATTGGCAGCGCATACTAGAATTGGCAAATAGTGTGACTTTTGACTTTTGAATGCCAGACTTCCGCGCAACGGTTGATGATCGCGTAACTTCTGTGATCTAAGACTCAAAAAGTATCTATAGTACATGTTTATAATAGGGATTTTTGACAATCTATAGATTAAAGAGTAAGAAAGTATTTTGTAAAGGCGGTAGAGTTGAACATAATAAGTATTTCATTTCCCCTGCTGGCAACAGCAACCGAAACTCCAGATAGTTCCCAGGTAGCAGCAGCGGTGCTACTGAGTTTGGTTATAGTTTACTTTGGCAGTAAATTTGGTGGGGAAATATTAAGTAATGTGGGTTTACCACCAGTCTTAGGAGAACTTTTAGCTGGTGTATTGCTAGGTATTTCTGCCTTGCATCTGCTCGTGTTTCCAGAATCAGGAGCAGATAGTTCTAATTCTTTACTCATGAGCTTGCTTGAAATTACTGGTGGTTTAACTGCCGATGCAGCCCCAGGAGTATTTTTAGCCCAATCAGAAGTCGTTTCTGTTTTAGCAGAATTAGGAGTAATTATTCTGCTATTTGAAATTGGCTTAGAATCGAATTTAAGAGACTTAATAGAAGTAGGTTTCCAAGCAACTGTCGTCGCCATAGTAGGTGTAATTGTACCATTTGTTGGCGGTACAGTAGGATTGATGATGTTATTTAACGTTGCAGCAGTACCGGCAATTTTTGCTGGTGCAGCACTGACTGCCACTAGCATCGGTATTACTTCTAAAGTACTAACAGAATTGGGGGGGCTAAATTCTAAAGAAGGACAAATTATTCTTGGTGCAGCCGTAATTGACGACGTATTGGGAATTATTGTTTTAGCCGTGGTAGCAAGTCTTGCTAAAACTGGTGAAGTTGATGTCAATAAAGTCGTTTATTTGATAATCAGCGCTAGTGCTTTTCTAATCGGTTCAATTGCTTTAGGAAATATCTTTAATAGAGTGTTTGTGGCAGTTGTTAACAAATTGAAAACTCGTGGCGAATTGGTTATACCCGCTTTCATCTTTGCTTTTGTCATGGCATATCTGGCTTCTGTGATTCAACTAGAAGCTATTTTGGGTGCTTTTGCTGCTGGCTTAGTCTTAGAGGAAACCGATAAACGCAAAGAATTACAAAAGCAAATCGTCCCAATAGCCGATATGCTAGTGCCGATTTTCTTTATTACCGTTGGAGCAAGAACCGATTTAAGCGTTTTAAATCCAGCAGTTCCCAGCAACCGCGAAGGTTTAATTATGGCAATTTTCCTGATTGTGGTTGCAATTCTAGGTAAAGTTATCACAGGTTTTAGTGTTTTCAATCAACCCCAAATCAATCGTTTGGCGATTGGCGTGGGAATGATTCCCCGGGGCGAAGTGGGATTAGTGTTTCTTGGCATTGGTTCCGATATTGGAATTCTCTCCAAACCATTAGAGGCAGCAATTATTATGATGGTTATTCTAACAACTTTTTTGGCTCCTCCTTTGTTAAAATTTGCCTTCCCTGAAGCAGCAACTAAAAAAGAGGAAGAAATCGTGTCAGAAGTTTCCCCAGGGGTTCAGGAACCTATAAGTGAAGGGCAAATTGAATTGAATTCAGATTCTGAATAGTAGAGAGGTAAAATTACGCTCTTTTAAATTTTTTGTTTGCGATCGCCAAGCCCTTGTAAAGTGATAGCTTTAACGGAGGAAGGAAAAGTGATAATCATGGCAAAGTTGTTTGTTTTCCTTCCTCCAATTTCAATCGCTGCAATTTAATAGCCTAAAATCATCACAAACTGAAATAAATTATTATTTATGATTTAAAGTATTACAGCATTTTGCAAATAAATGAGTTACAATACAATATCTTTAAACTCTTGTGGTACCGGCATCCGGGACCCGTCTAAATGTACCTCATAAATATGAAATATGCTGTATTTATGACTTTCCTCTCAAGAATTATCACTTCAGTAATTCAATACAAAATACAGTTATAAAACTACCCATGGTCGAAATAATATGATATTTACAGAAACTTTTATGTTAGAATATCCGTCCCTTTTAATTGTAATTTTTTAGGAGTTTTTTACATTTAGTAAAATCAACTACTTGATTACTTTTTCCAATCTGACATCTCACCGTACTATTGTAAAATGTAAAATTTTTACGGGCGTGCATTGATTACCGCTTCATCTGAAAACTTCACAAATTCCTTTGCCCTCAATAGTTTTCTCAGTGCGAATGACTGCAATAGTTAATTATAGTTATCTGTTTTTGGGTGTAATCCCAAACGCCTTATACGCAAAATTTTATTGCTATAAGGACATAAAAGCATGATTTATCATGCTAGAATCTTTTGCCATCAGCAACCGCATTCTTTTTGAAGAGTTCTTCTCTACTGTGGATGTATAGTATAAAAATTTGTCTATTGCAGCAAGTCCCACTGGTAACATTTTTGTCTTTAATCAAGATTCTCGCTTATATAGTACGAGCAACAATTGAAACCTTTAATAGATTAACCGCTAAGAACGTAAATGCGACTCAGGAGAAAGCACTGTGAAACTACACTGGTTGATACCCGGGACTTTTGTAACTGTCTCCCTGTTATCGTCGCCTGCGGATGCAGCGAAACTAAAATCTTGGGATTTTGACGCTAATCAAAATCGGCTGGAATTTAATACTGATGCTGCGATACAACCAAAGGCGCAACTAATTTTTAATCCAACTCGTGTGGTAATTGATTTACCCGGAGTTAAATTCGGTCGTCCACAGCTTAGAAAACCTATAGGTGGTGCTATTAATGCTGTTCGTATCGGTCAATTTGACCCCAAAACCACGCGCATGGTGGTTGAATTAAGTCCTGGTTATACTTTAGATCCAAATTTAATTAAATTTGAAGGAATAAGTCCTAGTCGTTGGAGAGTACAATTACCCTCACCACAACTTGAGAGGGCAGAATCTAAGGAAAGAAGTATTTATAGTGCAGTGCGAACAGGTAATACTACATCTAGTAATACATCTAATAGCAATCAAACGGTAATAAAAACTGCTAAAGGAACTGCTCAAATCGAAAGAGTACTTCCAACAGGTGATGGCTTTTTTGTTCGTACAAGTGGTGGTAAACCATCTTCAGTAAAAGTAAAGCGCGATCGCAAAGAATTTATTAATGTAGATATTTCAGGAGCTTCCCTATCGCCCAACTTACCCCGAAACGAATTTCCCATGAATCGTTTTGGTGTAAAAGGTGTTGAATTTAAACAATTAAACTCAACAACCGCTCGGGTTATTTTGCGGGTAAGCAAAAATAGCCCTGACTGGCGAGGCTCAATTAGTAGTTTCGGCGGTGTAGTTTTATTACCTAATGGTAAAGTTCCCCAATCAACTAGAAATAACAATTCTAGTCAAGTAGTTAATAGAACAATATCTTCTCCATCACCACCACCAAGGGCTGCTGCAACTAAATCTATAGCTGAAATTAGATCCGTACAATTGGATGACAATGGCAAGAAATTAGTTGTTAAAGCTGACAAACCTTTATCTGGAAGCACCAGTGGCTGGGATAAATCTACAGCCATGTACCGTATTCTTATTCCCAATGCTCGTTTAGCATCTTCTGTTAAAGGTCCAGATTTTAAATCTAATAGTTCCCTGGTGCGGGTACGTATGCGACAGCAAGACCCAAATACTGTTGCTATTTACATTGTACCAGCAGCGCGGGTTAGTTTTGGCAAACTTGATGTCAGAGGTGACCGATTATCTTTAGCATTACAGCGCAATGGGGCAATCATACCGCCAATTGCTTTACCTCCAATACCACAACCAAATCCCGTTGCCGGTTCCCAACCAACTCCTCCTCCTAAATCCAGGCCAAATTTAGCTACAAAACCTGCTCAATCAGGAAAAGTAGTTGTTATGATTGACCCAGGACATGGTGGTAAAGATCCAGGCGCAATTGGTATCGGCGGATTGCGAGAAAAAGATGTAATCTTACCTATAAGCAAAAAAGTAGCAGAAATACTGCGTAAAAATGGAGTCAATGCAGTACTCACTCGCAGCACTGACTATTTTGTCAGCCTCAAAGGGCGAGTCGTCATGGCTGAACGAGCTGATGCTGATTTATTCGTCAGCATCCATGCTAATTCTTTAGGTTTAAGTCGTCCCGATATTAGTGGTTTAGAAGTTTATTACTATAACAGCGGTAAACGGCTTGCTGATACTGTCCGTAAAGGTATCACTCGAAAAGTGAGAGTTAAAGACAGAGGAATACGACGAGCTAGATTTTATGTACTCCGCAAAACTTCTATGCCAGCCATTCTCGTAGAAACTGGTTACGTAACTGGTAGAGAAGATGCCGCTAAATTAAAACAAACTTGGTACAGAAATAAAATGGCTGAAGGTATCGCTGATGGTATTCTTAGGTACCTCAAACGTAGGTAAAAATATATAAATAAACCATAAGGAATCAGGGAATTTGGGTAAATTTACTCGTGATAAATTTGCCTGTTTAATCAAAAATAGCGGTTGTTATGGGGGAATTCTTGTTTGGAAGCGAGCGAGGATTCCCCCAGTCTCATTTGCTAGTCGCCATTATTATCAGTACTGGTAAGTAAGTCGGCACAAATAAACGAGGGCTATGTTACAGAATATAGGTCAACATAAGCCTTATTACCACTCACTCCATCACTACTCTCTTATCCTAATTACTATTTTCAATACTGACCTACTTATCCATGAAATTGAACTGAATTAAAGATTCCAGATTGCGGTAAATTTATTTATAGAGACACAAATGAATTAAAATCATTACTTTAAGCACTTATTACTATTTAAGACATGCCTATCCAGTTAATAAATTTTTATCTATATTTATAGATGGTCTCATATTTCCCCCAAAGTTACTCAAATTCAAAAATAATCAATATATTAAACTAGTCTTAAAGAACTTTATTCTCATGTGTGAGAAACAATTTATCCAAAAGTCAGCTTTTAGTATAGCCATTACTCAAAATTTATTTTTTCCTTCCTGCCCACATTCCCAGATTTGTTCCTAATTTGCAATATTTTTTAATGTAAATTGGGGAACATTTTCTCTGAAAAACACGACCCCAAATCAGAGATTTTCTGAAATTATTCCAATATTCAAACTATCTACGTGTTGTAAAATAAAATTCAAGTAAAATCAAAACTACTTATTTTAAAATCTATTGATTAAAATTCCGGCTAGGTAGCGACATAACGTAAGGGATAAATATTTTTTTACCAACACCACTTATTGATTCAGAAACGGCAGGTGAACCGCTATCTAAATATTGGTATAATTGAATGCTAAAAACCTACAGAATGATGTCCTTGAGGCAGATAAATAAAAAGCTTCATGCTAAGGTAAATGCGATTAACAATGCAATGGGTGGCGCTGCCTCCAGAAATTAAAAGCGGCAATGCTTGCTTATATGTAGAGGGATGAACTACTAATACTTTTACTTAATAGTTATCAATAAAATGCGAATTAGGAGAAAAAGTTGTGAAATTACATTGGTTAGTATCTGGTACTACTTTTTTAACTGCACTAATGGTATCGTCGCCCGCTCTAGGGGCAAAACTGTCTTCCTGGCGTTTTAATGCTAATCAAAATCAACTGGAATTTCAAACCGATGGTGAAGTTCAACCCCAAGCACAACTAATTTTTAATCCTACTCGCTTGGTAATTGATTTGCCAGGAACGACATTTGGACGACCACAATTAACCGAACCTATAGGCGGTGCTATTCGTTCTCTTCGTGTCGGACAGTTTAAACCACAAACGGCTCGTATAGTTCTTGAAATGAATCGGGGGTATACTCTTGATCCCGAAAAAATCAAATTTTTAGGTATAACTGCCAGTAAATGGAGGGTACAGTTACCGCCCCCAAAAGTACAAACAAATACTGTTTCTCCTAGAACTATTTACAATGTAATTACCCCAACAAATAACACCCCAACACCCAATAGAATCGCTGCTAACACTTCAAATGCAGCAACAAAAATTGAAAGCCTACGAGTTACTGGAGACGGTTTTTACCTGCGTACCAGTGGTGCTAAACCCGAAATTAAAGTTAATCGTACTCGCGATCGCAAAGAAATCAACATCGATATTGTAGACGCGGCTTTGTCGGCAGCAGTCAAACAAGAGATATCGGTTAACAAACATGGTGTTAGCCGCATTTTATTCAGCCAAATTGATGGCAAATCACCTGCTCTTCGCATGACTTTACAGGTGGATAAAGATAGTCCCGATTGGCGAGCTACAACCAGTGGTAACAATGCTTTAATAGTTATACCCAATCGTTGGGCTAGTAGTTTATCTAGAGAACGTAATTCTAATCGCAATAGTAGTTCTAATTCTTCTAATGTTAGTGAATCAAGTTCTTTTCCCGTTGCACCAATTTCAAATAAAAGTAAGCGGGTAGCAACAATTAAATCTGTGGAATTAGTTCCTACTAGTAATCAATTACTAATTCGAGCAAATCGAAATTTATCTGCTGTTGGTGGTTGGGATAGAAAAACCGGTTTATACCGCATCACGGTTAATAATGCTAAATTAGCTCCTAAAGTTAAAGGGCCCAGATTTACCGCTAGGAGCCCGATTTTACGAGTAAGATTACAACAACTTGAGAATAACAAAGTTGCTATCTTTGTCCAACCTGCATCAGGAGTAAAAATTGGCGAACTGAACCAACTTAGCAACAAGCTTTTATCCTTAGAATTACAACGCACTCGTCGAGTTACGCCTCCTGTTCGACCTAATAGCACTTTACCTTCTATATCTCGACCAATTATACGACCTTTTCCGGGTCGTCGTCCGATTGTGACTCCTCCGTCAAGAACATCGCGAACTATACCATCGCGAATTCCTAATGGTAAAGTTGTAGTTATCGTTGACCCCGGACATGGTGGTAAAGATCCAGGTGCAATTGGTATCGGTGGACTGCGAGAAAAAGATGTTATTTTACCCATCAGTTTAAGAGTTGCACAAATTTTGGAACAAAACGGAGTGCAAGCAATACTCACTCGCAATTCCGACTATTTTGTCAGCCTTAAAGGACGAGTAGACATGGCTGAACGAGCAAATGCCGATTTATTTGTCAGTATTCACGCGAATTCCGTAGGTTTAAGTCGTCCGGATGTCAGCGGTTTAGAAGTTTACTATTACAACAGTGGTTATAACCTTGCCCGCGAAGTCCGTAGTAGCGTATTAAGTTCTGTAAATGTCAGAGACCGAAGAGTACGAAAAGCTAGATTTTACGTACTCAGAAAAAGTTCCATGCCCGCAATTCTTGTGGAAACAGGTTATGTCACCGGACGGGAAGATGCAGCAAAATTAGCCTCCCCTCAATATCGAGACCAAATGGCACAGGGAATTGCTAATGGTATTTTAAATTACATAAGAAGAAGATAAATCTTTAGTTTTAATTAGTTTTAATTAGTTTTAAGCTGAAAAATACATAAATCAATTTTCATGCTCAAACTAATACTTATAGGACATTTTTTATAGCCCCTTAAAGACAGCGGGGGGTTAAAATTTCCGCATAACGGGCAGGCTATTTTCTCAGCCTTAACCTACCCTACCAATGTATAAAATCTTGTGGTAGGGTGTCCTGCCCGTACTTTGCAATGGGCTTTTGCGTAGAATCTAAAATTTAGATTCAGAATATTTTAAGGGTTTAATAGTATAAAGCTAGACCTGCATTTCCGTAAGAAATATAGTAAAAATTTCTAAGTAGAAAGTAAGAATTAACAGTTCTCTTTCATATCGGATTTAGGACTTAAAACCTTGAAGTTAGTTCTAAATATGAATGTCAGTTAAAAACTATTATTAAAATTTGCCTGTGTGTTCATCTTCCATCTTTGAAGGCAATCTTTACGATTTATCTGAACAAGAACTCCCGAGAAGTGCCCCTATAGGCATCTTCGATAGTGGTGTAGGTGGTTTAACAGTACTGCGCCAACTTTACGAACAACTTCCCAAGGAATCAATCATTTACTTTGGTGATACAGCCAGACTACCTTACGGCATTCGTTCTCAAGCAGAAATTATTCAGTTTACACGTGAAATTATCTTCTGGATGGAAAATCAGGGCGTAAAAATGGTGATTATGGCTTGTAACACCAGTTCTGCTCTAGCATTAGAAGCGGTACGTTCCGAATTTAAAGTACCTATCCTTGGACTTATCCTACCAGGGGCTGTTTCAGCAGTGAAAGCCGGAAAACGTATTGGTGTAATTGCTACCCCAGCAACGGCTAAGAGCAATGCTTATAAACTTGCTATTCAAGAAATTGACAGTAATGTCAAGGTTTGGCAAGTAGGTTGTCCGGAATTTGTTCCTCTCATTGAACAAAATCGCATCGACGATCCATACACCAAAGAAGTCGCCCTTTCATACCTCCAACCTTTATTACAACAAGACATTGATGCTTTAGTCTACGGTTGTACTCATTATCCCCACTTGGCAAAATTATTGCGATCGCTGCTTGGTGAATCGATCAAATTGGTAGATCCAGGCAAGAGTGTTGTTGAAGTTTGTGCTCAGGAGTTAGATTTGCTAGGGTTAAGAAATACTTACCCACCGCTACCAACTCGATTTGCTGTCAGTGGAAACCCACAACAATTTGCTCAGTCTTCAGTGCAATGGCTAGGGTTTACTCCAATGGTTGAATTGGTAAACTTGGAGCATATAAAGTTGAACCATTTTCACCAAGATAGTGGTCGTATAATAAACTAACTCCTTTATTAGTGAAAATACTAATTTATTATTGCAAGCAAATGTGATAATCAAGTTGAGCCACCATGCTCAGTATGACTTTTTGTCAAATCCATACATCGGCGGTATCACGGGGATATAAAAATAAACGAAGGAAGAGCCGAAGTGCGGAG
>DESS01000120.1:0-20350 GCA_002361335.1 Richelia sp. UBA3308 | reverse complement strand
ACGCGTAAGCGTGGGGCGTATCTTCCATCCTTTGTTGCCAGGGAATTAAGCCCATATGTTTAAGTTAAATCTCAATTAATGTGCAACAGTATACCGCAAGTGATTAAGAAACTTACCCTTACTCTTTGAAAAGTGTAAGTATGTTATTCAATATGGTTAATTATTGAACAATAAACGCGGAGGCGCTAAGTGCGTTTTTCAACTAAATGCAATACAGCACACCATGCCGGCGTGCTGTATTACAAATTGAAGGAAAAACGCGCTTATTTAGTTATTATATATTGTTGAATAGAGCTTTAACGAACTTCCTTGGTAAGAAAGGAGGAAGAAGCCAGGACGAAGTTGATTATACTACTTCTTTCTTCTATCATTCACCGGTCGCCTGTAGCTCCAAACTGGGTTTAATTCCCCGAAAAGTTGGGGTGCTAAAATTGGGTTGGGGTCAAAATCCCCATTCCAATTCTAGCCAACTTCGGCTCTTCCCTCTTCCTTATTCCTTCGGTTTAACAAACGCATTTTAGATTCACTCACCCAGTGGCGTTATGGACATCTCAGAAGAATAATCTCCTTCAAATGCCGAAGAAACCCCTGTCACTGCAGTTTTTTTTATTGTTCTCTTTGCTAACGCTAATAATAGATATACCGAGAACAAATAACCAGAAGCTAAAATAAATATCATCATAAGCATACTTCCCCCGAATTATTTACCTTCAATCCCATTCGCACAGCGAAGAATAAATCGAATACAAATACAACAATTTAAGCTAAATAGCTTTTTGCTACAGCTTTGTTGCGGCCCAAAAACTCCGGCAGAGTATAAATACTCTCGGATGTACTTATACCTAATTTGTTTTTGCAGACTATACCCGCAACAATAATCAAATTGCCGCTATGCAATCTACCTAGCCTGCATTCCGACTGCGTTATGCAGCATTTCCTCTACACAGGAACCGCCATCTTGGGTACTCTAAAACGAGTCCTCAAGACCTGCCAATATATACTTTTAGTCAGCACGCAGTTACGATTGGAGAACTTTTTATTCCTGGACTTGCCAAGGAATAATCCCCTCTGTTTCACCTACGACTTGTGTCAACTCACTTCCATAAACGAAGTAAAAACGCTAACAAGAGCTACTTACTTCTTTTGAGTGAATATTTTAAGTATTTGAAATCCCTAATTATTAGGGTAACATAAAAACTCTAACTTTTGAGGGAATTTATTGCTTAATTTCAATTTTTCGAGATATTATTGTTGATTTACTTATTCTGTCTGTGTCATTGATGATATACACCAAATAACCACAGTTTTAGTCCTGTTCTCAAAGATACTTGGAGTTCTAAAGTGTAATGTTAAATTTTTCTTAATAAGAGGTTTTAACTCCAAAAATCATCAAAGTTTAAATAATTTAATCGATGAGATTAATACCATGTATTAGTGAATACACTTACATATTATAGGTATAATTTCTAGATAAGCTCAAATAAACCTGGTTGTGTAAAAAAATATAAAGTCGTTGAAACACCTGTCTTGTTGGATAAGTACTTTTGCAAAATAAAATGTACATTTGCCGGAAGCGAAGAACATATGTCCTACGGACACGCCCTCGCCTCACGCAACCCCCGAACGCCTTCACCCGTTCATGGCTAGGTACGCCTAAGACAGAGGTTTGAGAAAGATTTGCTAAATTTTATTTGCCTCGCAATGACACAAATAATGAAGGCATAACCACTTACGCTAGAGGGTTCCATAGTATTAATTCAATTTAGAACCGAAATATTTCGGATTGTGGCTCATAAATATAGGACTTACTTACATAAGGTCAGGAATTTCCAATAGTTTGACATAGGAACAAGACAGTCCCTTAAGACTGTAATGCCGGTTTTTGGGCGAGGTAACTCCCCCAAATAGTTATATCTAAATCCGGAGCTTGAAAAAGTATCAAACAAGAACATTCATAGAATGTTTTGCGCTAGCACGGGCTTATCTTAAAATGAGTATAGGATATGTAAACTTTCGTAACCTAAACCATACTCCGCCCATTCATGACCTCAGCGACCTCCTTGTTTTCCCCTGTGGAAGCAGACCTGCATATATTGGCAGATAACCTTAAACAGCTAGTTGGTAACGACCACCCCATCCTCAGCTTAGCTGCAGAACATCTCTTTGGAGCTGGTGGGAAGCGTATTAGACCTGCAATTGTCTTATTAGTATCGCGGGCAACTATGTTGCACGATGATATTACACCCCGTCACCGACGCTTAGCTGAAATTACAGAGATGATTCATACAGCTTCTTTAGTCCATGATGATGTAGTGGATGAATCAGAAAAAAGACGTGGTGTTCCCACAGTTCATAGTTTATTTGGTAATCGAGTAGCAATATTAGCCGGAGACTTTTTGTTTGCTCAAGCCTCTTGGTATTTAGCTAATTTAGATAATTTAGATGTGGTGAAATTGCTTTCACAGGTAATTATGGACTTGGCTACCGGAGAGATTCAGCAAGGGGTGAATCGTTTCGATACTGGTATGTCAATCGATACATACCTTGCCAAGACTTATTATAAAACCGCTACATTATTTGCCAATAGTTCCAAAGCTGCTGGTTTACTGAGTGAAGTATCGAAAGAAACAGCCGAAAATTTGTATGAATATGGTCGTCATCTTGGTTTGGCGTTCCAAATAGTTGATGATATTTTAGATTTCACCAGTTCTACAGATACATTAGGTAAACCCGCAGGGTCAGATCTTAAAAGTGGAAATCTCACAGCACCAGTTTTATATGCTTTAGAAGAAAAACCAACCCTTGAAGCGCCTATCGAAAGAGAATTTGCTTCTTCAGGAGATTTAGAGCAAGCCCTTGAACTTGTGAATAATAGCAAAGGTATTCAGCGTTCCCAAGAGCTAGCTGCTTATCATGCAAAGCTTGCAGTAGAGCATATAGAACACTTGCCATCTTCTCAAAATCGCCAAGCTTTGATTGATATGGCTGATTATGTGCTAAGTCGTCTTAATTAAGATTTGCCTTACGCGAATTTCAACATTTTAGGGATATTGGGAAAGTAGTTATCAGTTATCGATTTGTAATAAATCCTTAACTTATAACTTCTACTTTCGAGAATGTTATTTCAATAGAAATAGGTATATGTTTTAACTGTACAACCCTATAATTCTAAATTTTTTAAGCGATATCAGGAGGAATATTTGGGTTTGTAAAATTTTCTTGTAGCGACCGTTCTACAATACTTTGCACTTGGGATCGCTTAATTTCAAGTGCGTTATTTGTAGTGCCAGGAGTTTCAAAAAAAATTATACTATCTACGGGTTCTAAAGCTACAATCTGGAACAAAATTTCTATAACTCCAATCGGTGCAGCTATCATTTGAGGGTCAACCCCAACACCAGAGGTAGTACTGACATCTTGTAAAGTAGGATAAGCGTATATTACTTCCTTTTGCAATTGCGGGTTAGCACGATTGCTCAATGTTGTTAAAACCCAGTCATGAGAAGGGTTTTGGAGTATGTAGTATTCAGGGAAGCGCAATTTTTGAGCAATTTTAGTAAGTGCCGGAGCAATTGCCGCAATCAGTTGTGGTGTAATACCATCTTGGGGTGCATTATCAATCAAAGATTGAATTTGTGCTTGTAAATCCATAATTACCTGTCAATAGTTACTGTGCTGACTTCTATAACTTCTATGAAATACAAAAAATTTCCCTTGCCGTTTGGGGAATAATATATTCAGCCAAATTGATTTATCCAGGACAATCGGTTCGCCACGTAATGCCTTTTAAAGCATTTAGGAGTTAACCGGAGGTCCCACAAAATACATGTTGTAATTTTTGTCTATATCAAGGTCTTTTAAACAAGTAGACTATGAAATCAGCCGCGACCACAACTATTCAGGGAGAAAAGTCTATCGGCGTGGAGGCCATATTTCAACTCCTATTCGGAGAACTAAAATCTTCAACCAAAGCTTCAGAATCCAATTGCCATGAAGTGGCAACACGAATCGCTGCTGAAGTCTTGCGGATTTGTAATGAGAGCAAACGCATCCAAGCTTCTGGGGAAATCAAAAGTTCGGCGATCGCCCTAGCTCGACACCGCTTATCTCAATGTATGAGATACTACCAATTAGGTTCAAATCGCGGTAGGATAGAGCTACACAGTACCCTAAGCGCAATTATTTATCGTTACATCAATCCGCCAAATAGACAACTCAGCTATCAAGGTCGGTTGAGTGTTATAGAAGATTTTCTGCAAAATTTTTATTTGGAAGCATTAAATGCTTGCCGAAGAGAAAATAAACTCCCGCCGACATATCGTCCCCAAACTCTTCTAGAATTAGCAGAGTACATGGCGTTTACGGAACGCTACGCAAAAAGACGCATCCCTTTACCAGGAAGACAGCAGCAACTGATAATCCTGCGGGCACAAACTTTTTCTCAACAGCAACCTCCAGAAACTTGCGTCGATATAGAAAAAGCCGCAGAAGGTAGCAGTAATGATGGGGATGGTTCTTGGGAAGATCCAGCCGTACAGCAATTAAGAACGGCAATGGCATCTCAACCAGAACCAGAACCTTCAGAAGAAACTTTACGTTCTGTAGTAATTAACGAGTTAATCAGTTATCTAGAGGAACGACAGCAAGGAGACTGCGCTGATTACTTTGCCTTACGCCTAAAAGATCTATCTGCTCAAGAAATTGAGTCGATTTTAGGTTTAACTTCCCGTCAGAGGGATTATTTGCAGCAACGTTTCAAATATCATCTGATTCGATTTGCCTTGTTGCACCGTTGGGAATTGGTTCACGAATGGTTAGAAGCCGACTTGCACACCAATTTAGGCCTAACAGAACAACAGTGGCAAATTTATACACAAAAACTTGACGAAAAACAACGTTGTTTATTAGAACTGAAACAACAAGGTCAACCAGATGAAAAAATTGCCAAAACCCTAAGTTTGTCTATGGCGCAACTGCAAAAAAGGTGGTTTAAAATTCTCGAACAAGCTTGGGATATTCGTAATTCTTTTATGTCCGGATCAAGTGCATCTACTCATGAATAGTGACACAGAATCCTTACAAAACCAATTACTCGCTTGGTTGTTAGCAGATAATGCTTCAACCGAGGAGGATTTTTTGGTCGAATGTGAGGAAATTAACGGGGCACAAACTTATGAAGATCGCACCGCTTCCACAAGCGGTGCTTCTGAGTCGGAACCTATGCCCGATCCTTTTCAACTGGGAGAAATTCCTACTGTGCAAACACGTTTCCAAGCCGTTATTAAACGTCGGTTACAAAATCAAATTCAACATAATCCACCGTTATTCCCTTGGGAAACTCAATTAATCGATTATCCCGATTATGTTGACACGCCATCGATGTCTTTGGTTCCTGCCTGGGGATGGGCACCACAACAGTCTAAACTAAGTTTGCCAATTCCCATGCCAGAGAAAATTTTTCAGCAATTATTGACAAGATGTCAAGAATTGCTGACATTCCCAGTGCCATTGGGAGCCAAACTTGTTGGGGCGGTGGAGATTTTATTCCCCAACGAACCCCAGACACTCAACGACTTAGCCGCAATGGTTTTAAGAAGCCCATTACGTTCTGCGAATACTTTAGAAAAAAGTACAAGGGTAGAAGGTAGTTACTCGGATTTGCAACCTCGTCAACAAATGGCATTATCATTGTTGGCTGCCAAACAAGTGTTAGAAAATCTCATCCTGTCTGTAGATGCTGCCGAGGAAGTAGTAGAAAAGCAATGGCTAACACAGTTGGGTACTCTAACTCTGAGAGTCAAATACCTTCAAGCTAGCGATAAACTATGGGTTGAAGCTGAATTACCACATCCTGGCAATTTGAAACTTACAGGAGATAGTTCGCAAGCAATTGCAGAATCTTCAAATAAGGGAATTGTCAGTTTAGAGTTAAACTCAGTTCAACAAGGGGCAACTTATACGTTAGCAGTTGATTTACAAGACATGGATAGTCAACCGCTCACCTTTGCGATTATTCCTACAAGTTCTTCCGAACTTAGTTAAGAGGGGTTTTTATAAGCTTTACGATTGATAAACATAGGGTGAATAAAAAAGGTTTAGGGGTAGTAGTGAAACTGAGCCTTTAATTAACAAGCACACAGCCCCGAGCATCGAAAGTGCGGCTCTAATAAATACGCCGTATATTTTAGGGGTTTGTTTCCCGTATATTTATTTAAGTGCGTAACATAAATTTAGGAGTAAAGCGGGGCAATTAAATATTCGGCATTTTTAGGGATGAATAACAGTTTCATCAGGCGTCTACATTTAGGGTATTGGCGGCAAAAAATCAAGTTACCGCCTATAGAAGCAGAAGATTCAATTACTTTAAGGTTGCTAGTTAGCGCTTTAGTAATCCTAGGAATTGTGGCGACGGATATAGCCGCCGAGGTTTCCCACAGTTTTTGGGCAATTCCTTTAAGTATGGTGGGCGGAATATGGAGTTATTACCGTCGTCGCCAACCCAATATAGCGGTAAAATTCTGTATCGCCATTGCAATGTTATTGGCATTGGGTGCCTTTTTTGGGCGATTGTTGGGTGAATTGAATGATACCCGACTTTTATTAGCAGAATTACTGATTCAACTTCAGGTGCTACATAGTTTTGATATGCCTCGTCGAAAAGATTTGGGGTATTCAATTGTCATCGGATTAATTTTACTAGGTGTAGCGGCAACACTCAGTCAAACTTTAGCTTTTGCACCAGTGTTGCTGCTCTTTTTAGCTATTGCTTTACCAACTTTAGTATTAGACTATCGTTCCCGATTGGGTTTAGAGCCTTTAACAGTAAAAAAACAACAATTAAAAAACAAAAATACTTCAGTTTTTAATTTCAGATTCTTAGTTGTTAATTTTTTAATAATAGTAAGTATCGGACTGGCAATTTTCGCCATTTTACCCAGATTTCCCGGTTATGGTTTGCGGACATTTCCAGTTAGTTCGCCTATCGATGTCAAAGGCGATTTTAATGGACGCAGCATTATTAATCCCGGTTATGTACGTTCTGGTAATAATAACGGTCAAAACAGTAGCAATGGTGACGGTACTTTCCAAACAGCAAGCGGCGATCAAAAAGTTGATGATAACTTTTACTACGGATTTAATACCAAAATTAACCAGAATTTACGCGGAGAAATGAAACCCAAAGTAGTAATGCGGGTACGTTCTCAAGCAGAAGGTTTCTGGCGAGTTTTGGCATTCGATCGTTATACCGGCAAAGGATGGGAAATTTCTCGTAATGATAAAGTTAAGCGCCTAAAACGTTCTCCTTTCTCTTATCAAACTTTTCTCGATCGCCCTGTAATTATTGGTAAAAGCAAAGAAATAGTACAAACTTATACCATAGTATCGGAATTGCCTAACTTGATTCCAGCTATGACATATCCGAAAGAAATTTATTTTCCCACACCAATCATAGCCGTTGATACAGAAGGTGGTTTGAGAGCGCCGGTTGCTTTATCGGAAGGGCTGACTTATACCGTACTTTCGGAAGTACCATATCGCGATCGCACTTCTTTAGCAAAAGCTACAAATAAGTATCCCGATAGTATTAAAAATTATTATTTACAGGTTCCTCCTGAAATTGCCGACAAAGTTAAGCAATTGACGGAAGAAATTCTTGCTGACTACAACCGCCAAAGAGTAGCTCAAACAGAGAAAAATCTTTCATCAGCTTATGAAAAAGCTCTCTACTTAGCTCAATATTTGAAACAAAACTACACAGTACCACAAAATCCATTTGAAATACCATTATTAGATGATAAAGAGGACTTAGTAGAAGCTTTCTTATTTAAAAACAAAGGAGGTAACCCAGACCAATTTTCCACAGTACTAACGGTAATGTTACGTTCTATTGGTATTCCAGCGCGGTTAGTAGCGGGATTTTCTCCAGGAGATTTTAATCCATTTACGGGAATGTATGTAGTCCGCAACACGGACGCATACGCAATGACAGAAGTCTACTTCCCAAAATATGGTTGGTTTGCCTTCGATCCGATACCGAATCATCCTTTAATTCCTCCATCGATAGAAGAAACTCAAACTTTTTCCGTCTTAAAACAATTTTGGAATTGGATTGCAGGCTGGCTACCTTCTCCAGTAACCGGATTACTCAACAATATATTTGAGAAAATATTTAACGCGATCGCAAAACTTTTATCTTGGATTTTCTCTCTATTCTCCCAAGGTATTTTCGGTATATTGGGGGGATTAACTTTGGTGAGTGCTGCTTCTTTCGTCGGTTGGCTGGGTTGGGATAAATGGCGAAAATGGCGAAAATGGCAATTTCTTGATAAATTGCAGCCAATGGAAAAACTTTATCAACAAATGCTTCTGTGGACTGCCGAAAAGGGTTTAACTAAACATCAAGCACAAACACCTTTAGAATATGCTCGGGTTTTACACCAGCATCATTCTCCCACAACTGCTGAAGTAATAGAAGAAATTTCTTATGCTTATGTTGGTTGGCGTTATGGCGCTATAACCCCAAATCTACAGAGTCTACGTCAAAAATGGCAGAAGATAACAAATACTTCAAAAAAGTAAACCTATATTTATGGTTTCTAATATTTGTGAATAAGGAATTAAGAACTCAGAAAAATAGCTATCTATGAATTTAAGCTATTAGAAATGTTTTTTCAGAAACCATTAATGCTGTTGCGATCAAATGCCCGAGCTGAAACTACTACATCGCGGCGGAAATAAAATACCGGTTTCAAATAGTTAAAACTCCTATCCTATAGTAATTTTGACTTATTACCTTGATACTTTTAACTTCCGCCCAGCGGTACTAGGCATATGTATTTTATCCTATGGCAATCGCTAACCATAAACTGACTAATACTACATACTTAATTTAGTTCTGTAAAAACTTTCAATTTCAATTAGCGGGGATGGTGAATAAAAATAAATTCACTTGTTTCTACTTGGTAAAAAAAGTCTTCTGAAAATAAATATAAAATCTAATACCTAGAGTCTTCTGACTTAAAATCGAAAGTTTAAAATATACTATTTTGTCAATAAGCAAATCCTATATAATATAAGATTTACTTAAAGTAAGCATTATAAACATTGATTATTGAAAATAACTAAATACTTAATTCTGATGTTGTCAACTTAAGTACATTTGGATTATCTATATAAACAGCGCTCATAGAGTCCTCATATTTATCTTTCTCAGGTATTTTTGAAGAAAATAGACGAAAAAGAGGTAGTTAGGGGTAGTGAAACTGGGTTTGAACAACCGAATCAAATCGGAAGCTCAAATTTTTTAGGGATTTGTATCATACCAAGTTTTTGGAATATTTCATCTATATCTTAAGGAATATTTTGATTTAAGAACCCTAATAAATAATAAAAAAAGTAGTTTATAAATAAAAACAGAAGCAGTTATGAACAAAGCGCGTTGTTAGCACTATTTTTTGGGGATAATATGGAAAATAGTTGCTTTTAAGAGATGATTAATCAGGTCTAATTCAAACACACATTTACTTTCAGTTTTTTTATGGACATTCAGTTAATCAACATCGGTTTCGGCAATATAGTTTCTGCCAACCGAGTAGTTGCAATTGTCAGTCCAGAATCAGCCCCAATCAAGCGAATCATTACTGATGCGCGAGATAGAGGTCAACTGATTGATGCAACTTATGGTCGTCGTACAAGGGCAGTTATTATAACTGATTCGAGTCACGTTATCCTTTCGGCTATCCAACCGGAAACGGTAGCAAATCGTTTCGTTATTTCCCGCGAGCATCATGTTGTAGATAATTAAAAGTTGTATGGGTTGATATCCTGACTCAAAGAATGTATACATTTTTCTGTACCATGTGAATAAAGCAATTACATAATGGTTGCTCATAGTACAAAGCCTATTAGTGAATAGTCATTTACCAAACCAACAAATGGCTGTTCACTAGTGAATAATGTATATAAATAATTCACAGAGAAAGCGGATGATGCAAGTCTTATCGACGTATGGTGGTGCTACTACTAACAAATTAGTGTCTCAAGGCAAACTGATTGTTTTAACAGGTCCTAGTGGTGTCGGCAAAGGTACTTTAATGCGATTACTTCTTTCGCGTCATCCGGAACTCAATTATTCAATATCAGCCACTACCCGTCCTCCTCGTCGGGGGGAAGTGGACGGCAAAGACTACTATTTTATTAGCCGTAGTGAATTTCAACGGTTAATTGAGAAAGGTGAATTTTTAGAGTGGGCGGAATTTGCCGGTAATTTATACGGCACTCCTCGCCAACGAGTAATTGACCTTATGAAGTCTGGAAAGTCTGTATTACTAGAAATTGAGTTGGAAGGAGCACGACAAATTCGTGCAACATTTCCCGAATTGTTGAGTATTTTTATACTTCCACCCAGCTTTCATGAATTAGAGAAACGGATACGCGGTAGAAAAAAAGATTCCGAAGAAGCGATATTGCGCCGTCTAAAGCGTGCAAAAGAAGAAATTGACTCAGCTTCTGAATTCCATATTCAAATTGTGAATGACGATTTAGAAACCGCAATTCATGAGATTGAAGTGGCAATGTTTTCGGATAATGAATTGTTTTAATAAACCGGAAGCTGAATGCGCTGCTCCTGTGGTTCACATCCTGCAATTGAATGCTTGAAAGGCGTATTGCTTAAAAACAAAGGACACTAACCGAAGACAAAAAAGTCTTTGTGTTGTGTCCTTTTGCCTTTTTGGTTGCTAAAACCTACTATTGAAGGCGGACATCAAACCGGATATTAACCAAATAAACCTTGGATAAATGTGAGGTTACTGATTAAGAAGTAGGCAAATGCCGCACCACCAATGCCACCAATTAAAAAAGCAGCAGCAAAATTGTTCCAACCTTCGGTAGTGTTAAAATCGCTAGGTGGATTGGGCACAGTTACCATGGCAACTGGTTTAAGTGGATTGCTATTAGCATACAAAGATAAGCAAGCGGTGAGAATCACAACTAACCCTATTGTGGAAAGCAATCCAGCCAAGTTAGCTGATGGAGCATTACGCAGGGGACCTAATTTAGAAAATGGACCGAATAATAAATAACCGTGAGCCATACCAACTTCCAATCCTCGTCTAAAAGGATCTAGATCGGGACGATAAGCTGGTAAATTTCCGATAAACCACTTGCTTATGGGAGAAGAATTAACTGGTGTTTCTAAATTGCCTAACTGTGGATTGCCAGAGGCGGCTGAAACAACTTCCTGATTTCTAGCATCGCTAGGGTTATTTTTCCATGCATCTGCTGATTGCGCCATATTTGACATATTTGATTTATCCTTCTCAAATAAATTGGTACTTTTCTACATATTAATAATTGTATCTGGGGGAGATTTTTAACAGTAATTTTTAGAAAAATTAATAAATAATATGAATCAATATAAAACTCGCTTCTATCATATAAGTAAAAGCGAGTTTCACAAAAAAATTATTCCCATATCAATAGGGATTTAATCAGAGTTATAAGCTACAGGTGAACTTATAACTCCAAAACAATTTTTTCTTGGTTACTATAGTGGATGAAACAACAGGTCTGGGAAAATATTGTTGAATACGATCAACAAAACCGCAGTAAATATCAAGATGGCAAACAGTAAGACTGGTGCCAAGGAAAGATAACTCAAGAAACTATTTTGTTGCATGAACTATTACTCCAAAATAAACTTAGTGGATGGATTTTGGATGAGTAGATTTACGCCCATGTACAATTAAGAAAAGTTGTTTGTAAGACAGCGGAAAAAAAACTATAAATAATAATTTTGCGAGCCTTTTCCAGCTTGGGGGAGCTATTAACAACATTCTTAATTAACCATTGCTACTAACGTGGAGAAATGGGGATTTCTTCATCCTTCGCAGTCAATTCACCTGAAAGAAATTCTTTGATTGCTGCTGCTGGCCAAGCAAAACCAGAAAGCATTAGCCCAAATGCTTTGGGTACATCGATAATTATTTCCTTCATTTCGGCATCTTTTTCTTCTCTAACGGCTATGAGGTAAGCACGACCTACCCAACCAATCCAGCCAGCAATATAGAGGAACAAAATGCCAGGAATTAGAAAATCACCCGCATTACTCAAACGACCATCAACAATCAAATGAGGTAAACCCTCTGGACCGCACAGCGCCTGAGAATAACGTTCAAATCTTTTTGCCCCTCCATTGGGGTCAGCAGTAGTGTTGCGGGCGGCCGCAGCACGTTCTTGAAAAGCAGCAGATTCGCCGCATGGTACTAGATCTGCCCCTAGGGCTAACGCTGGTGGGGCGAAATTAAACGCCAAAGAAACAGCTAAAATTAGAGCAAACAATTGTCTCATGGATTTGTTTCCTTATGATTACGAAACAAAAAACTCTGTACAAAACGAAGCGGCTTGTACAAATTTAAATTTTTGTAACTAAGAAGTTGACGGTAATACGCGCTCGCAATACTGAGAAACAGTATGAAACGCGATAGTAATTTCTATATCATTAGTTGATATGAAAAAGAAGCCGCCCTCAAAGCACGTAACATTACGTTACATACGCTGTTCTAATCGCGATTTTTTCAACTTCGCAATTATTAATTAACTTTTATAGTTAACTTTTGTAGATCATACTCTTGATGCGTAAACTGAGTAAAGTTGAAGTAAATAAAAGTTAAAGCAAATCCTAGGAAAATTTTTATATCCCATACCTTGATAGATGGCAACTGTTTTAGCAATAGAAACTAGCTGCGATGAAACTGCCGTGGCAATTGTTAAGAATTCTCAAGTTTGTAGTAACGTTGTAGCGTCGCAAATTCCAATACATAAAAATTATGGTGGAGTAGTGCCAGAAGTAGCTTCCCGAGTACACTTGGAGACGATAAACTCAGCCATAGCCCTTGCTTTAGAACAAGCACAGTTGGATTGGAAAGAAATTGATGGTGTAGCAGCAACTTGTGCTCCTGGATTAGTAGGAGCACTATTAGTGGGTTTAACGGCCGCTAAAACTTTATCTATGGTACATTCCTTGCCATTTTTAGGAATTCATCACCTCGAAGGTCATATTTATGCTAATTATTTAAGCGAACCAAGCCTTGAGACTCCATTTCTCAGTTTATTGGTTTCCGGTGGACATACAAGCTTAATCCATGTCAAGGATTGCGGAGTTTACGAAAGCCTAGGAGCGACAAGAGATGACGCAGCAGGCGAAGCATTTGACAAAGTCGCACGGTTGTTAAAGTTAGGATATCCTGGTGGTCCAATAATCGACAAATTAGCACAACAAGGGAATGCAGCCGCCTTTAAATTACCAGAAGGAAGAGTTTCCTTACCCCAAGGAGGCTATCATCCCTACGATGCTAGTTTTAGCGGATTAAAGACAGCAGTATTGCGACTTTTACAGCAGTTAGAGAAAAATAATACTGTAATACCTGTAGCAGATGTAGCAGCTAGCTTTCAGGATACAGTAGCCAGAGCGCTTACCAAAAGAGCTATAAACTGTGCCTTAGATTATGGCTTAGATACGATCGCCGTGGGTGGTGGAGTTGCAGCTAACAGCAGTTTGAGAAAGCATTTACTTGCAGCAGCACAGAATAATAACCTACGAGTTTTATTTCCTTCTTTAAAATTCTGTACTGATAACGCCGCGATGATCGCTTGCTGCGCTGCCGATCACCTTAACAGAGGACATACTTCTTCTTTGAGTCTTGGAGTTCAATCAAGGCTGGCTTTGAGTCGGGTTATGGAGTTATATAAGTGAGGATTGGGAATTGGGCATGGATTGGTAACGAGTAACGAGTAACGAGTAACGAGTAACAAATAACGAGTAACGAGTAACGAGTAACAACTAACAACTAACAACTAAAAACTAACAACTAACAATCAACAAATAACGAGTAACGACTAACAACTAACAACTAACAACTAACAACTAACAACTAACAACTAACAACTAACAACTAATAACTAACAACCAACAACTAATTGATAATAGAGCGGATGCGATCGGCGACAAAATCTGGCTGTTCTAACATTGCTAAGTGTCCGCAATTGGGAATTTCAATCACGTTATCGCCGCAGTTTTGAAATAAAGGATGGAAACTAGCTAAGTGACGAACATATTTTGGTTCCATGACTTTATCTTCAGCACCTGTTAAGAAATAAACTGGCTGTTTAAGTTGAGATACCAATTGGGGTAGATAATTAATTTCTTCTTCTGTTGTAGATTCTAGTAAAGTTCCTAAAGCAGCTTGAGGATCGGCTACTAAAAAATCAACGATTCGCTGACGCGCCCAATGACGTTCCAAGGGACGCGCTACGGAATTCCTGGCAAACAGTAAGTCAATTAAAGGTACTTGAGATAGCCATCTGGGACGAAGTTGTAAAAACCGTTGCCCAGCAGTGCGAAATTTTTCAAATGCTTCTTTAAGATAAATACCACCACCAGAATTGATACAAATTACTCCCTTGATTTCTTGAGGCATTACAGAAGCTGCCCATAAAGCAATAGTCCCACCAAGGGAATGACCAATTAACCAAGCATTATTTATATTTAACTCTCGCAGCAGGACTATTAAATCCTCCATGTAGGCAGCTGGGGTATAAAGGGAATAAAAAGGATTAAGGGATGTTTCACGGCTTCTAAGATTGAAATCCGAAAAGACGCGATTGTCAGCTATATCTTTTTTTTCCTTCAATTGAGATTCCCCAAAGCCTCTCATGTCATAAGATAGGCATCCGAAATCTGCCTCTAAGCGCTCAATCAAGGGTTGCCAGTATCCACGGCTATTAAGCCAACCGTGGATAAAAACTAAGGTGTGGGGGCTATAGGTGGGAACCTTTAGCTCGTATGCGTGTGGAACGCCGAAGATCTCGATAGTTGCCATGCTTCTATCCTACCTTTAAGGACGAAAGCTACAAAACATTATGTTGGGTCTAAAGGTTTCAAAATCCAGCAATATTAGGGAAAAAATCCTGACTGGAATTTATTAATTTTATACACAATAGCAGAAGACATGGAACGGTTTTTCCTAGTTTTTAATCATCCAGTTGACAAAAAATCTTGGTATAAAGGATAAATTACAACTAATAGTGTCCTCTTGGCAAAAATCTTCATTCAAGGCGCTGAGGTGAGTTTACTACTTATATTTTTGCAATAATTTAGTCCTATTGTTTTAAATTAATCCCCACCTGAAGATATTCATGCACCAAGAAATCTTCCACGCACGCTTTCGGCAATTTTATGACCCAAATATTCCGGAATCAAGCTTTCATTCGGTCCTAATAAGTAAAGAATCAACCGCGTGCGTCCCCGCCAAACTAGTAAGTTAGCATTTACTACTAGCAAGTCTTCAAGCCACATAGCGTACATCACTTTATAAAATAATCCCGGTTGATTGTCAGCTTCGATCACTAAAGCTGGTAAATGAAAAACTGGATCTACATAAAACTCGGTTTCAACTTTTTCCAAACCAGCATCCAGGTTAAATTCTACCGCTAGCATCTCTTCTACCTCGAAGTGTCCTGCCAAAGCTTCGCGAATTGCACGACGGACGTTTTCAGCAGTTTTCTCTGAGAGGGCTTTACTATTACGAGATACAAGTAGTTTAATAAAAACCAGCATTGGTGGTTTTATTTGTCCGTACAAACTTAAACTATGAATTGTTAGTCCGTAAGCTGCTAGGACACCAAAAATATCGCTCAGAAGAAAAGATTGATTGCGGTAGGCGAAATGCAAGGCACTTTTACCCCCTTCGGGTTTGAGTTCAATAACGGCACGTCTGGTTTTATAAAGGCGATAGGCAAGCCGCAAATTTTGCAGTTGAATCTCACTGCTAACAAATTGCTCGTAAAACTGGGGAAACGACTTATTAAAGCGTTTGAGAAGTTCCAGTGTTGATGTTTTTAAACCAGAAGCCATTTTTTAATCTAAGACTCGCTTGCTGTTGTTAGAATGAATGCTTTTGAGCGGGAAATAAAAAAACGAACTGCCGTCCCTCAAAATTTTAAGACAGCACAGTATACAATTGATTCTCAGATATATTAGTAGCTTTTAGTTAATTTTTACCCTTTCTCTGTAAACAAGATGCTAAAGTTGAAAATAATTGATGTTAAACACGCTTCTAGGTTAGCTAGCATAGTCTATTAAATCTCTAAAACACTTAACTGAGTCCGTTAGTGTAGATTTTTGTAGATAGTTGGCTACGATAAACGTGATTATTACGCACGTGAAGAAACGTGGAAACCAATTCAGTTATACTACCCGAACCAGGCTGGCATGGGTTTTTGGAAAACTTGGTTTAATACTAACGACGGTGTCGTGACAACTAAAACGACTCATGGCTTTGAAGAACATACTGCTACTTCTGGTGGAAATAACGACCATCGTAGTGGTGATCGCATAGTTTTTAGCACGGAGCGAGATATTGACCTTTATGAGTTAGAAGAACTTTGTGACGCTGTAGGTTGGTCTCGTCGTCCTTTAAGAAAAGTAAAGAAAGCTATCGAGCATAGTTTTCTCGTAGCTACTATGTGGCAAGTGCGAGGAAATAGACGAAGACTCGTTGGTTTTGCCCGTGCTACCTCAGATCATGCCTTTAATGCCACTATTTGGGATGTAGTGGTTCATCCAGACTTTCAAGGCAAAGGAATGGGTAAGGCATTAATGAAATACGTACTCAAAAAACTTAGAAGTGAAGAAATTAGCAATGTCACTCTTTTTGCAGATCCCCATGTTGTAGATTTCTACCGGAATATCGGTTTTATGCCCGATCCAGAAGGCATAAAAGGTATGTTTTGGTATCCTCACTAATCCCAAATTTCTGTATATGAATAAACTTTCCTTATCTTATTTGTGTATGGTAAATTAATCCTACTCGAAAGCGTCTAGAAAATCCGCGCTATAAAGCTGGCGCGGAATGTCATTAGTGCAATTTAAGTGGAAGCCAATTTGATTTCATCCTGGTTGAAATTTATTTGCCACAAGTAGCTTAAATGTGATAGTATGGAATTAATGCTATTAAAAGCTTAATTTATCCGGGATGTAGCGCAGCTTGGTAGCGCGCCTGCTTTGGGAGCAGGATGTCGCAGGTTCAAATCCTGTCATCCCGATTCAAAAAATATAAATATCAAAAATGTAAATATATTTGATTAAGGCTTTAGAGCGATTAAATTTGATCGGGGGTTCTAAAGTTATTTATTGTAACCATCAGAAAATCAAAATTTGTTATGGGATTTTTATTTTGCTGTAATTAAAGTATTACAAAGTTAAGATTAGTTGAAAAAATCAAGTATTTATACTGAAAATAAAAATTGATATTTTAGAGAAGGTATACTTTAAAAGCATTAATTTACAGGAATAATTAGAACTTGTAGTTTAGTTTTATCTATTTAAATTTTATTGTTAAAAAAACTACTTTTTATCATTATTTATATGGAACGATTTTTTTGCGATCGCGTCAACCAGATTTAAGAAAAGCAATAAAATGGCATTTGATATCCTTACAAGTGGAAATATTTTTAGCTTTTCTGTTTTCAATATGTCTATACAGGCATTTCGTCTTGAAGTTCATATTTAATGACAAACAGGACAGATCAGCAAATGGCACAGCCAAAAAAACTCTTGAAGAGACTATAACTGTAAAAAGTCGGTTCGTAGCTTACCAATTTGCCTCGACTTTATTGAAATATTGATGCCAGGAGAAGTCATGAAATCATTGGTTCGTTGGGGAACAACATTAGGTTTAATGGGGAGTATTCTGCTAGGAACTGTAACGAGCGGAATCGCCCCAGTAATAGCATTGTCAGAACAACAAATCAAAAATAAACTCGATAACATACCAGTATTTTTGATTACCAATCCACAGGGATTGCCATTGAGTCGTCCCCTACCCCAACAAAACGGTAAGAAAGATGGTGGTTCGGTGACTGGTGTTTACATGAGCAAACAAGAAGCTCAAGCCTTTATCAGCGAATTGCGGAAAGTCAAAGATAAAGATCCGAAAATGACTCAGATGGTGAAAAGCCTCCAAGTCACCCCCGTACCTTTAGGAGTTATTTTTCAGCAACTGCAAAAAACTAAAAATCAGCCAAATCGCTTGTTATTCGCCTTTAAACCCCTTGATAAGGAAGTTAAAGGAGCAATGGAATTGTTGAAAAAAAGCGGTCAACAGGTAAAACAGTTTAGAAGCGTACCTGTTTTTATCGTCAGATTTGCACCAAATCAAAGCTACGTATCCATTAAACTTGGAAATCAAAAATCCCAAGAGGAAGTAGTTCCTTTATTCTTTAGTATGCAAGACGCGAAAAATCTGCTAAACCAAGTAAAGCCAAAATACCCCAAGGCTGATATACAGGTAGTAGATGTAGACGGCATACTTAATACTTTGCAAGAGAAAAACGATCCTTGGCTCTCCAAAGTACAATTTTGGCCAGGTCCAGAAGCTAGGCAGTATATTCAGACACTCCCTAAGAATAAGGCACCTAGACGGTAAAAATAGTACATTTAAACTTGTTTCGATTAAGACATGGTGGATAAGCAGCAGCTAAAAGTATCTGGTTTAGAACTGTCAAAGTGGCGAGATGCTGCGATATCGGCTGCTGCATCCGCTAATGTCTCCCAGGTTGAAGTCGATTGGCTTCTACAGGAAATAGCTGGATTAGATCGTTTGGCGCTACGTTTGGGTTCTTTTAAAGACAGATCCGAAATTCAGCTAAAATTACCTCTAGAAGAATTATCAGCACTCTGGCAACAAAGACTCACCGAAAGCCTTCCAGTCCAGTACATTACAAAAATTGCCCCTTGGCGACATTTTAATATAAAAGTTTCACATCACGTTTTAATTCCCAGACCCGAAACCGAATCCTTGATTGATTTGGCGATCGCGGTTACTGCTGACTACCCAGAAATACAGCAAGGACATTGGGCGGATTTAGGTACTGGTAGTGGAATAATAGCTTTAGGATTGTGTAGTGCTTTTACTCAAGCAACAATTCATGCTGTAGATATTTCTTCGGAAGCCCTTTCTATTGCTCGGTTAAACGGCGATAATTACGGTTTTAGCGATCGCATTCAGTTTCACCAAGGTTCTTGGTGGCAACCGTTGGATTTTCTCAAAGGTAAGTTTAGCGGCATGGTATCCAATCCACCTTATATTCCTACGAGTACCTTACCAGAACTGCAACCAGAAGTTTTTAAGCATGAACCGCATTTAGCCTTAGATGGTGGTAATGATGGTTTAGAATGCATCCGCCATTTGGTAGAAATTTCATCCGACTATTTAAAACCTGGTGGAATATGGTTGGTTGAAATGATGGCGGGACAAGCAGATAAAGTCAGTCAAATGCTGCATAATAACAGTAATTACTGCAAAATTGAAATTCATTCTGATTTAGCTGGAATTGAACGTTTTGCACTTGCTTATAGGAGTGAGTAGTTAGTAGTTAGTGGATAGTGGATAGTGGATAAAAAACCAACAACCAACAACTAACGAGTAACGAGTAACGAGTAACGAGTAACGAGTAACGAGTAACGAGTAACGAGTAAAAATTAAAAAGTAACAAATAACAACTAAAAAGTAACAACTATCAACTATCAACTAATAAATGACACAGGTTTCTATTGCTGAGTTGGTAGCAGGGGCAAAGGCTGGTAAAGTCGTCAGCTTTCCAACAGATACCGTTCCTGCTTTGGGTGCTTTACCTGAAAATGCGGCACTAATTTTTGGAGTGAAACAACGCAGTATGAATAAGCCGCTAATACTTATGGCTGCTGACTCAGAGCAAGTCTGGGATTTTGTGGAAGGTTGTAAAAAAGAGTATGAAATATGGCAGCAAGTTGCAGATAAATACTGGGGTGGAGCGCTGACTTTGGTGTTGCCAGCGTCGGCGAAGGTGCCACAATGTATGAATCCTAAAGATCCTACCACCATTGGGGTCAGAGTTCCCCAAAGTGATATTGCTTGCAGCATTTTAGCGCAAACAGGTCCCCTTGCTACTACTAGCGCTAATTTATCGGGAGAGCCTCCCTTACAGACTATGGCGGAGATTGAAGCACAATTTCCCCATATATTAACTTTGGAGACAACAGAATACGATGCTAAAACTTCTGCGATCGGTATTCCTTCTACTGTTGCCAAGTGGAGTGGAGAAAAATGGCAGATTTTGCGCCAAGGTGCAGTTAATTTAGATATTCAAAATATTACTTTTTGATAACAGTAGACTTTCAACTTGATATTGAAGCCTTAGCTTGAAAAAAAACTATTGCGTTAGCACAACACTAGATTTTCAACTTGATATTTAACGCCTCTGAAAAACTATTGCGTTAGCACAACACTAGATTTTGAAGTTGATATTT
>DESS01000118.1:15023-15450 GCA_002361335.1 Richelia sp. UBA3308 | reverse complement strand
ATTCTAAATTATTCTGCTGGCGGTTTCGTTTAAAATGACTCTAGATTTACTGTTGGTATGATAAACGAATATTTCAGAACCAACTTTTACTGTTACTCGGTAGCCATCTACAAGTCTGTAAAAACAATAGCGCCGTTTGCGTTGGTTGACTATACCCAAACAACCATTGCGCCATGTTACTTGTTTGGTTTCTACAATGTTTTTCGGAGAAATTCTATTTGTACTATTGGCGCGTCTTCTAGCGTCGGATAATACTGCTTCTACAATGGACTTTGGTAATATTGCAGTTGTATCTAGTTCATATTCAGAACCATCTTGTTTAAAACGATAAGTCCAAGTTTCTCTACCGTCGGATACGGTAGCTTTGATCATGGGAATATTGTCTTGTCTTTGGTTGAGTTGTTCTATTTCAATTACCCTAATTTGA
>DESS01000118.1:14650-14991 GCA_002361335.1 Richelia sp. UBA3308 | reverse complement strand
AGCAAATGAAGCACGTTGGGAGCGTCTTGCTGCATCTTGTTTAATTAACCTTGCCGCTCTTGGAGATAAACTTGGGCTACGATCTAAAACTACTGTGGAAGCGTTATCGTTACTGTGGTAAATCCAGGTTTGGTTATTTGCCTCTACTGTAACTATCCATCCCGGAGTGCGAATAAAAGCTCTGTTGCAAATCCGGTTAAAGGTTAAGTAACAGGGATTACTCCAAATTTTACGCTCGCTTCCCACTATACGTAAACTTCTTGGAGATAAACCTGACCATTGAGAAGCATCTCTAATGATAGCATTGGCAACAATTTCAGGTAATTGCCCTTGATTGCTTC
>DESS01000118.1:13906-14620 GCA_002361335.1 Richelia sp. UBA3308 | reverse complement strand
TCGGATAATTTAATTTGATTTCCCATTGTATCGGTTAAAAATACCCAATTTTGGGAGTTGCCACTGACACTCACTTGCCAACCGGAAATCACAATGGGATCGCAAGCATTAAAACCAGCATTTTCACAGCCATATTCCCAATTTGCTGGTTTAAATTCAACGATTCTTAATCTTCTTGCAGATAAACCAGAAATCTTCCTTGCTTCTTGCAATACAGCATCACGAACCCTTCTAGGTAATCTTAATTCGCTCGCTTCTATATTTAAACGAATTTGATTACCATCGAGGGAAGTGTGATAAACCAAAACTTGTCTTCCACCTGTAACGGTAACTTTCCATCCTTTTTGCAGTGCTGCTAAACAAGATTCGTTGGCACCCCCCAAGCCCAAACAGCTATCACTAAAGGTTACTTGTTCGGTTTTAGTAACCCGCACTCTAGAAGTACCAGTTAATTTTGATGCAGCTTTGATAACGGTATCTTTTACTTGGGCTGGCAATTCTTGATCGGTAATTTCACTTTCTTTCTTATTCAGTTTAATTACCGAAGCCGTATTATTGGTATGGTAAACTAAACTTTGTCCTCGTGTACCAACAATAATTCGCCAACCAGGAACCAATACTTGGGAACAAATAGTGTTAGGATCGCCTAATTCTAAACAGCCATCCTTCCAAGTTTTTTGTTCCGCTTGCATGATGAAAAAGCTAGAATTCGGC
>DESS01000118.1:12907-13768 GCA_002361335.1 Richelia sp. UBA3308 | reverse complement strand
CCACTTGCGATCGCCATCGGATACGGTGACTCGATAACCGGGAACTAAAGCTTGGGTACACATTTCACCGGGTTTTAGTATTTCTAAGCATCCATTGCGCCAAGTTTCTTGAGTGTAACCGATAATTCTTAATTTATATAGAGGTATATTTTCGCGGTTAGACACGTCTTTGATCACAGCATTGGCTACCGCAACAGGTAAACCGCGTTTTCTGACATTTTCTGTTTGTATTTGACTTATGGTTTGACTATTTTGCTGTTGGTTAACAACTATATTTTTTGCGCGATTATTTAATTTATAATTTTGCGATGTCGAAACAACTATTGGAGTCGCGATCGCAGTTTTTAATAGGGTAAACTCATTGGCAACAGATATAATCCCAGTTAGTGCTAAAATAGCAAATACTCTTACTTGATTAGTACTAGAATTACATTTTAATGAAGTTTTCATAGCGAAATTATTTGTTTCGGTCCTTTACGAATAATTAAGATTTATTACCTGTATTTAATTAGAATTACAACATCTATAATGTTGCTTTTTCTGAGCAATCAGGTTGTAAAACAATTAAATACAAAGAATTCATCATCCCATACTATAAATCTAGTTGGGAGTAATTAATGGTCAATATTGGCACTTGTATACGAAAATAGACTTAGTTAAGTTAGTAATTTGTTCCTGGTTTTTTACAAAAACTTTATATTTTTGGATATTGAGTATGGGAAATTGCCCATGGGGTGTAGGAAAGGGAGAATTACGAATAAATAATTAATCTAATCTAATTAATCTTCTTTTTTAACTTATAAATATGGGTTGAATTCCCCCGCAACCTACGGTGTTTGATACGCCCCACGCTTACGCGTG
>DESS01000118.1:4294-12828 GCA_002361335.1 Richelia sp. UBA3308 | reverse complement strand
CTCTTCCGCTCAAACCTTCGTTTTAAGATTCACCTAAAACTTAAATTTATTTTCTCAATGTCCAATTTCCAATGTTCTAATCAATATAGACAGAATCATGAAAAATTTAGAAAATATTGAAAATACTTATAAGTCCTACAGAGATGATTACAATTTAGAACAGAGGAAAAACTGGTATAGTAAAGTTACGGATGCTTATAATAAAACCAGACCGCGTTATCCTCAAGAAATAATTAGTCGTACTCTAGAATTAACAAAACTTAATGGAGATGCAAAAATTCTAGAAATAGGGTGCGGCCCTGGAACTGCTACAACGGAGTTTGCTAAACTAGGATTTTCTATGGTGTGTCTGGAGCCAAGCCAGGAATCCTGCAATTTAGCTTCACAAAATTGTGCAAAGTTTTCCGATGTAGAAATTATCAATACCACCTTTGAAGAATGGGAATTACAGACAAATAAATTTAATGCTGTTGTTGCTGCGACTTCTTTTCACTGGGTTTCACCGGAGATAGGGTATCCCAAAGTTGAGAAAGCATTAGAAGATAATGGTTGTTTGATTTTATTGTGGAACAAGGAGCCGCAACCTAGTTATGAAGTTTACCAAATTTTAGATGAAGTTTATCAAAGACGAGTTCCTTCCCTTTCACGATACGAAGATAGAGCAACTCAATCAGGAATTCTCAGAGAGCTTGGGGAAAATGTCGTGAAATCGGGGTTATTCAAAGATTTAATTTATGAATACATCGAATGCGATCGCGTTTATACTATTGATGATTATTTGATATTGTTAAGTACTTTATCACCTTATATCATTTTGGATTCCCGGCAGCGAGATGCTTTATTCGATGATTTGCGAGATACCTTACATAAGCATCTTGGAGATACCATTGAAACATCATATTTATCAGCCTTCCACATTGCTTGGAAGAAAGATAAGTAAGTCGCCATAAAAAAATAATCGCCGCTATTTTGATTAAATATTTATTTAGTGGGAGCATCCTTTAATATTACGAAGCCCACCGTAAGGTGGGCTATGAGGTTTATTAGCCCACGCACCATCTGGGCTTTGTTTATATAGCCGCACCCTTACAGGGTGTCGGATAAAATATTTTTTCCTGCATTGGGATGCTCCCTATTTAGTGCTCCAAAATCTGGGCAATCTCTAAATTCATATCTTGCACTTGACCGTATAAACCGCGACAATTTAAAAAAAATACGTAATAAAGCTACATCATTAAAATGATTTTATATCGATAAATTAAGGTTTCAAGCTTAATACTGAGTAATTAATATCCATAACAAAATCTTGGTACAACATGTGATTAAATTCATTTATGGAATAATTTCGGCATCCAAAATCGATTGACTAACTGCCCTTAATTAGGATGCGCTATTCACTGTCTTCGTCTATATAAATGATTATCCCTAAGTTAAGCGTTTAATTTACTTCAAAGCAAAAAATATCAATGTAGTTTTCTGCACTTGATTTAAATTGAAACTTGTAAGAAATTAGTGTCGCAGCCTATTTTTATTTCTAACAGCTAATGATATTTAAATTTCTTATATTTATATTCAAATATAGGCAAAGTCGATTATTTATATTAGTAGCCTATTTATTATTGTCACCTATTTTTTTAACACCAACAACAATTGATTTTGGTTTATCTTATTATTTTTCATTACCTATATTTTTAATTTATTTAACAACATATCGTCAAGATATTTTTCAAATATTATCATTCACAAAATTATGGCATAAATTCTTATATGAATTAATTTTTGGTTTACCTTTAGGGATATATTATCTTTATGTTGCTTATTTTATAAACTACTCTGCATTAATACAAAATAGCCTTTTATTAACTTGTTGTTTTTTCCAGTTTATATCTTTATCTGAATATATTAGTTACAATTTATATCAAATATTTAGAGCCGGATATATTACTTATAGTATTGTTACAAATGCTGTATTTATGTACCTTTTATTCGGGGTATTTTGGTTTAATCTCTATTTAATTATTTATCTGATTGACGCAGATGCATTTTCAATTACAGGTATTCTCAAACAGCCTTTTGATTTATTATATTTTAGTTTTACAACTTTAACGACATTAGGTTACGGGGACATAAAACCACTAAGTATTGCAGCTAAAGTCATGACTAATTTTGAAAGCATTTTAGGTATAATATTCCCTGGAGTAATTATTGCAACTTTAATTGCCAGAAAAGGTGATTAACAGTTAACTAATTCTGTGCTCACTCTAAGATTTCCGATAAAACGCACCCTACTCCCTCTCTCCCTCACTCCGAAACTCAATCACCACCGGTAATCTGTAACGAGGCAAGGGGATTAATTTCCCCCCTTCAAGCGCCATTCATCAATATTCCACAATAATCCCCCCATAGCAGAATATTCTACATTCTCAACGCGATCGCGCACTGCTTGTAATGATATAGGATTCACAAGGAAAAACACTGGTAGTTGTTCGGCAACAATTTGCTGAAATTTACCGTAAATCTGCTTACGTTTATTTTCATCTGTAACTCTTGTTCCTTGCTGAAAAAGTCTGTCAATTTCTTTTTCCCAAGTAGTAGCTTTCCACCCTACAATAGGGCGCTTTTTAGATTGAGAACCTTGATTAAACATATGAAAAGATCCATTGCTACTCCAAAATAAAGCAATAAGATTCGGCTCGATTACTCCTGCTTCAAAAGCACCGACATAACATTCCCAATCTCGTTTGGCAAGAAGCTTTTGTAATACAGTATTAAAATTGAGAGTTTGTAAATCTACCTTAATACCAATCTGCTTTAAATCCTGTTGAATTTCTACAGCGGTAGCTATACGAGATTGATCTTCTGATTTTACCAAAATGCTGAATTTTACACTATTGCCATCTTCATCCACTAATTGTTGTTGAGAGTTATATCTAAAACCAGCCTGAGTTAGTAATTGCTTTGCTCGTTGAGGATTATAATTATATACCTTTAATCCTTCCTCCGGAGATAGATAATAGGGACTTTGCACCGCAATCGGTGAATGTTGTAATTCACCTAACCCTTGATAGATATTAGTTTTGATTCTTTTGCGATTAATTGCAATCGCGATCGCCTCGCGAAATGCTAAATTATTAAACCAGCGAGACTTTATCGGATCAACAAAAGGCTTTCCTTGAGAATTACTAGCTTGATTAAGATTAAAAGTAATAAAATTAATTCCGGTTGCTTGTCCACCATTATAAATAGTAAATTTACCACGCTTTTCTTCTCGCTTCAACAAAGAAAATGTATCGGATTTCACCCTCAAAACATCCAATTCCCCAGAACGAAATCTTAGCAAATGGTTGTCGGTAGATGGAATAATTTGCCACACAATATTTTCAATGTAAGGCAATTGTTGGCCTTGAGCATCTTTACGCCAATAATAAGGATTGCGTCGCAAAATGATTCGCTCAGAAGGAGTATAGCTTTCTATTTGGTAAGCACCATTAACAATTATTTTTTCTGGTGCTGTATCTGTTCCCCAAATAGATAGAAATTGAGGATTTCCATCAGCATCATTAGATAATACGGAATCACGCAAAGCATGAGCCGGTAAAATTGCCAAACTAGCTGAGTTTCTTAAAAAGGGAGTAAAAGGTTCTGGTAAACTAAATTCGATGCTGCGCTCATCTAATTTCTTTATTGAAGGAAATACATCTTGATTGCCAATCCGCAGATAATCTTTAAATACAGTTGGAATCTTTTTATTAAGATAAATGTCGTTATAGGTAAACATCACATCATCAACAGTCAAGGGTTTACCATCAGACCATTTTAATCCATCTCTGAGAGTAAAGATAATTCCTAGTCTATCTTCAGGAATTGTCCATGATTGTGCCAGTGCGGGTTCCAATTTATTCGTAATACCATTCTCTTTTACCAATCCTTGATAAATGAAAGGGAAAACGCTAAAAGGAGACCTATTCATGGCATAATTAAATGTAGCTGGATCGCTCGGACTTACCAAAGCTAACCCAGATATCTGATTTGTCTTTGAGTACCATGATGGACGATCGCAACCTGTAAGAATCACAAGGCAAATCAGCACCGGAATAACTGCTATACGTAGAAAACGAGACATAAAAGCACTGATATTATAATTTCAGCTAGTACAAGATTAATCATATTGATAAATTGTTTATTTTTTGTACTATTTTTAGTACTTATATAGCGGTTTTGGCCTTGAGCAGAATAGATTATTGTGGTACGGGCATCCTGCTTGTGCAAATTCTACTCATTTTCTCTGTGTTGCACCCGGTTAAAATTCCCTGTTGCAGCAACACCCAAAATCAAACAATAAAAACGCCTTATCCTTCTACAGGGTTGAAGGTATAAGGCGCAGTGCTAGGAACAATCGTTAAAACTCTAAAATTACTTTGATGGAATTTTATAATTCATGTAAAGCAAAAATCTCAAACTTACGAAAATTTACTTACATAGAAACCCTTAGTACTTTCCGTAATCCCAACTAACAGTTGAGCAACTCTCTTTGCAAGCAAGTCTCAAATCTAAAAGTGCTAGCAGCCCAGTCTTTCAGATCCGGTGCTAGCCAAACCAACTTGCGTAGAATTTCTTCATTGACAAACAATAATAAAGGAAACTTCAACCGTTTCGCCAACTCATCTCGCATCAAATTTGTAGAAATAATCAGTTGATTCACAGCTTCTACAGACTCCAAACCCCTTATAACTAAAGCATCTGGTTGAGTCGAACCCAGTGCAGAAACAACATTACTATAAAGGGTTTTCGCCTTCGGTGATATTACAACTTCTTTAACATCCACTGTGGAAAACTCTTTTAAAACACTCACAACTTGTTCTTGCTTATCTACAGAATTGCAGCACGCCAATAATAGTGAAAACTCACCATTAGAAAGCATAATCGCCCTTGCCAACCTTTGAACTATTGCCCTATCATTCACCGCATAATTCTGAGAATCAACCAAGCCTATCATAAGTTTTGTTTTAATCAACTTATCTAACAATATATCAAATTTATCAGTACAATCACCCAAGACATTCATATGCTAAAGATGATATGTATCAGTAAATTTAACTAGTGTTTTTTCTCAACCACTTAAGTATACTCAAATCAAAACTGTTAAGGATGTGGTGCCACACCCCACATTTTTAATTATTTAGGTATTGGGTATCCGTAAAATTACCAGGAGACAAGGAAGGGGATAAGGAAAGGAAGATAATTTTTAACTATTAACTCATAACTGTAGGCAATTTCCAATTATTGCAACATCGGAACAGTTATGGGAGTCATGATGGTGGTGAAGTTTTGTACTTAGTAAATTATGAACAGATTTCTTCAATGGTGTATTGGCTTATTTTGGTTTAGTCGCCAGCGTAGCCAAAGACGAGCATTTCTTGCTGCAATTTTTACTCTTTCTTTGGTGGCTGGGGTAATGTTTTCTTTGCCCCTACCTGCTCAAATTGTCATTAAAACCCGTCAGCAACCAATTATTACAGCTAGTACTCAATCAACTGAGTTACGGGGGGTATGGTTAACTAATATTGATAGCGATGTTTTATTTAAGCGTGAAAATCTCACTAATGCTTTGACGCGCCTGAGGCAATTAAATTTCAATGTTGTATATCCTACAGTGTGGAATTGGGGTTATACTTTATATCCCAGTCAAGTTGCTAAAAGTGTTTTTGGAGTCACTGTAGATCCAGAACCCGGACTTCACAAACGCGATATGCTCAAAGAAGCTGTTAGTGAAGGACATGCAAGGGGTTTGAAGGTAATTCCCTGGTTTGAATTTGGCTTTATGGCACCTGCTGATTCACAATTGGCAAAACGTCATCCTCAATGGCTTACCAATCGCCTTGACGGTGGCAAAATTAAAAAAGAAGGTATCCACGATCGAGTTTGGTTAAGTCCTTTTCGTCCTGATGTTCAGGAATTTATCAAAGATTTAATTGTGGAAATCGTCCAAAAATATGATATAGACGGTATTCAATTTGATGACCATTTTGGTTTACCATCCGAGTTTGGATACGATAGTTATACTGTAGCGCTATACAAAAAAGAACATAACGGTAAAGCTCCCCCTAAGGATAATAAAAATCCAGAATGGTTAAAATGGCGTGCTGATAAAATTACCGATTTTATGAAGCAGGTATTCTCCGCCATTAAAGCAGTTGATCAAAACTGTATAGTTTCCGTTGCACCAAATCCCCAACGCTTTTCCTACGAATACTTTCTAGCAGATTGGGAAAGATGGGAGCGCATGGGATTGATAGAAGATTTGGTAATTCAAGTTTACCGCGATGATATGAGTGTATTTCTCAAAGAATTACAATATCCCAACGTCATCGCCGCTAAAAAACATATTCCCACAAGTATTGGCATTATTTCCGGCTTAAAAAATAAACACGTACCCATACAACAAATCAAAAACCAGGTAAAACAAGTTCGCGATCGCAATTTTGCAGGAGTATCTTTCTTCTTCTATGAAACCCTGTGGAATATTAGTAAGGAAGCATCGCAACCCCGTCAACAAGCTTTCAAGGAATTATTTTCTCAACCAGCCAAGTATCCCAATTTATTAGCTGATTGGAAGAGTTAGGAAGAGATTCAAGAGGATGGGGAAGGTGTCCCCTTCCATCTTCTTATCCCCCAATCCCCAATCTTCCCGCTAAACCGGGACTAAAAGGTATCAAAGTTGTCACCATCAAAAATAATGCTAAAAGTGCTAATGAAGCCCGGGCATCATCGGGTTCGCTGATTTCATTTAAACCAGGACGTTCCGAGTCTCTTTGTAAAAATAAAATCACAATTGCCCAATATAAGGCCAGGGAATTACTTAAACCAACAATTCCTAAAACAATCAAAGTTACGAATGTAGTACGTCCAGCAATTTTACGTCCGTAAATAGCTTGGACAATTCTACCACCATCTAGTTGTCCCGCTGGCATTAAATTTAAAGCAGTCACAACTAAACCCAACCAGCCAACGATCACCAAAGGATGAACCTCCACCAAAGGCTCACGCAAAGCTTCACCAAGAACAACCCGCGCTAAGCTTCCTACTAAAATTGAACCTTGAAAAAACTGGTTTGGTAATTGAAATAAACTTCCTTGCTCTGAAAGCAGCAATCCCACAACTAACATTATTGTAGAAACAATTCCTCCCAATGCAGGTCCTGCTAAAGCAATATCAAACAAAACTTTACGGTTGGGTAGCAATGATTCAAAACGGGTAATTGCACCAAAAGAACCAATTTGTACCGAAGGAAGCAAGTAAGGTAAACTCAATTTGATTTGGTGACGGCGAGCCAATATCCAGTGTCCCAATTCGTGAGCCAGTAAAATTATAAAAAACCCTGCCGTTATCGGTAAAGATTCTTGATATCTTCCTGGACTAGAAAAGAAATCAAAATTTAATAAGATTCCTCCCGCTTCTAAAGTTGTAGCGATCGTCGCTAACAAAAGGATACCTGCAAAAACTTTTTGTCCAGTCGTCATAGAACGCGGATCGTTACGACTTGGTAGGACAATCACAACAGGTTTCCCTTCCGGGTTTTCCAGTAAAAATAGGCGATATTTATCACCAATACGCTCCTGTAAACTCGCACTCAAACGATTGTGAACCTCTTGGGGTTCTCCTCTTAAATTACCTTTAAAAATAGCTCCTTCTTGATAAGCAATTGTTTGGGTAGCAAAATATGTATCGATGCCGAAAATACCTCTAATTACATTTAAATCTTCTTCAGGAATCGGCATCATTTCCGGTTGTTGTGGCTGGTTTGTTAATGATGGTTGATGAGAATTTTCTATTGATGCTTCCTCTGCTATTCTTTCTGATGCTCTTTTCTTAAGCATTTCCTCTTGTCCCATCCCACGCAATTGTCTGCCAATCGCTATATACAAACCAGCAGAAGCAACCACTAGTGCGAGTATACCTACAATATTGATATAAATTCCCACAGCAATCAAACTAAAAAATAACAGCCACGGAGTTACCAGTACCACCGACTGAAACCAAGCTAGAATGCCTAACTTACCATAAGGTTTAGCCCGAACAAAACCCCATCCCAAAATTCCCAAAGCAACCAATACAATCGCTGCTATAATTGCTGTTTCTGATGAATTAAACATATGCAAAACCAATTGAGCGTTATTTCCAGTTACCAGCTTCACCGATAACTGTTCTTCCACCGCTCCATTTATGAAGTCGGTTGTTACGGATATTAATAATTTATAACGATGCTTGTCTAGGAAGAAATTTACATGGAGGTGATTGACAGTTTTTTTCGTTTCTGGTAAGATTTCATCATAATGGGAGAATGTGCGGCCATATATAGGGCTTTTGAAAAAAATAAGCCCTTGCAAAAGCAAAAATTTTTCAGATTTTCAATTACTTAGGATAAATATTAAGTTAGATGATGTAATTGCAGCTTTATGGTGTTTTGTTACAGAGTTGCAAAAAATGCTGTTGCTCAATAAAAATACTCTTAACTAGTACAACACGGCGTAAAT
>DESS01000118.1:0-4234 GCA_002361335.1 Richelia sp. UBA3308 | reverse complement strand
ATCAAACTTCTTACTTCTTACTTCTTACTTCCGCGTTCCCCGTAGGGGTTCCCGAAGGGTAGCGGTACTAGTATGATCGCCTATTATATTACCGGCGTTGACTGAGCGAGGAAGAGAGAAATTTTTATCGGTAATCTTATAGGGTGTTTATAAAAAAAAATTCTAAAGTAGGAGAAGCTCTGAGGCGGTGTAGATTCACGAACCGCATTATTGCCGTTGTGTTACGGAGTAATATCATGTTCACTTAATCACTGACGATATGTCATTGCGAGCAGAACGGAGTGAAGCGTAGCAATCCCAGAATGTAGGCGATTGCTGAGTCCTACGGACACGCTCCACGAAGGCACAGCGAACAATAACAACTGTTTATACGAACCTGCTATAACATACAGAGCTTTAACTTGAGAATTTTTGATCGAACTCTTCAAAAGTGTTTCCAGTCTTGAGAGGATGTAAGGATGCCTCATAAATAAAACTCGTAAACTTTTATATCCCCCTAAATCCTCCTTAAAAAAGGAAGATAAAACCCCCCTTTATGAGGAGGGAAGGGAGGATAATAGTAAAAACAATACTTATTAAACAGTTCTAAATAAAACAAAGTCCTAAATAAAATTTGCTAAAAAATCCCTATATCAGGACTTAAACTTAGATTATTTATATTCCGGAGATTGGCAAACAAACAATGAATCCTAGATTTATATAGTGTACGAATGAGAACAAACAAGTTGTTTGGTTATCTTATAAAAGAGTATTTTTCATTAAAAATGTCAAAACAATTTAAGAATTATAAATCTTGGGATGGAATGTATATAAAGCACTTGATAAAGATGTTGGTAAATTTCCCAAAAAAGTTTATATAATTTAAAGCTTGATTTTCATATACAGCATTTTGCTAGTTGCAGGAGGTACAGAACAATTTTCTTAAACTCTTGTAGTAACAAATAGCCCGTGAAAATCTACCTTACGATCCCGTGAGAATATACCTTAGGATGGGGGAAATATACTGTATTTTCGACAAAAATCAATAGTAGAATATTCTTATAAAGAATGTTATTTCTACTTTTAAATAATAAACTCATTAATTTTGAATGAGATTAAAGTGATTTCATCAAAAAAGATAAAAACTACTAAAAAAGAAAATTAAAAAATATATTTTTATCTTTTTTTCCGTAATATTCATGAGATAATCTGTAGTTAGAGTTAGCTGTAATTACTTGAACTTGTGAAATCTATCCCGATAAAAATAATCTTAATTACTTACAAAGGTAGGAAAATTAAAAGGCAGGCTATGACTGACTAGCATTTCAAAAGTTAGGAATCTTTAAGAATATCTAATCAGGAGTGCAAGTAATAGAGAAATCATTAAAGAATATCACATGCCTTCTAGAATACCTAACAAATGTGTAATTCCGACAACATTATTTTGATTTATTGGGAAACAAAAATGAAAGCATTCAAATTAGCTGTAAAATTATTAAAACGCGGTAAAAAGCTATTATTGCGAGGAGACTACAAAGGAGCAATAATTGACTTTACCAAAGCCATAGAAATAAATCCCAACGATGGGGAAGCTTACTACAACCGGAGTATTGCTCGTCGTCAATTAAACAACAATCGAGGAGCAATTGCTGATTACAATAAGGCTATAGAAATTAATCCTAATGATGGGACAGTCTACCACAATCAAGATAGTGCTGATGTTGTTTCAAAAAGCGATCAAGTTCGGGTAACTCATATCACTTCATCTATAGAGATTAATCCTGATGATGCCACAACTTACAACAACCAGGGTAATGCTCGCGCACATTCAGGGGATTATCAAGGAGCAATAGCTGATTTCACCAAAGCTATAGAGATTAATCCCAAAGATATGCAAGCCTACAACAATCGCGGTGTAATTCGTGCTCAGTTAAAAGATTATCAAGGAGCAATAGATGATTATACCAAAGCCATAGAGATTAATCCTAAACATCAAGAGGCTTACTATAACCGGGGGAATGCTCGTCATCATTTGAAAGATTATCAAGGAGCAATAGCTGATTATACCGAAGCTATAAAAGTTAATCCTAAAGATGCCACAGCCTACAATAACCGGGGTAATATTCGTACACTTGTACAGGAGTATCGAAAAGCAATAGCTGATTTCAGCAAAGCCATAGCAATTAATCCCAACTATGCCGAAGCCTACAAAAACCGTGGTCTTGTTTTAACATTATCAGGAAATAAACAACGGGCAATTAGAGATTTGCTTCATGCTGCTGAAATGTTTGAAAAACAAGGTGAAACAGCCCAAGCGCAAAACGCATTTCAGATAATTGCTAAGGTTAAAAATCTGTAAATATAGCGCTTTTCGGTGGAATACAATACACTAATTAACCCCTATCCATTGACGGGTTGAGGGTATTCGCAGCGTATTTGCACGAAATTCTTCTATCCCGGCTTTATGATTACCGTTGTTGATTGAGGTATCTGGAGCAGGGAGAGAAATTTTTATAGGTAATCGCCTCCGAGGGTGAAGGGAGTAGGATAAGAATACCTCTCCCCCTACTGATGGGAGCAGACTTTAACCAAAAGTCAAATGTTGAATTTTTGTACTTAACTCAAGTGCAATCCGCTATGGATATCTTACACTCGACAAGCATCAAGCTTCTAATCAAAACTTCTCTTCTAGTTATAAAAGAGAGGTTTCATATAGGAATCCGGTTTGATTTTTGAAATTATTTGTTTGGGTAGGCTGTCTTGCTGTCATGCTTTCTTGCAAAAGGGTTTCATAAAATTAAGGTGTACGCTCGTATTTTTCAATTTTCAATTAGGATTCCTATATATGAAGTATGTGTTCAATGGCTTCTCTTACCTAATTTCTATAAAAAACATCGTAAATCAGGGAATAAACTTTATCAAAATTACATTCAAAAAATATATTTTAAGGCATGTTTTTATCTATTTTATTAGATAATATTACGTATATGAGTATTTATTTTCAATAGCCAATTTTTAAGAAAGCCAACTTTTAATATTTTTTTTATTTATTCAAAAATTAAAATGAAAATATCAAAATTAACCGTTGCGGTATTGGCATTGGGAATATTTTCCTATGCTCCCAAAGCTAATGCTAAAAATTTATCTTCAACTACCCAATTAATATCACAATTCAGATTACAGTTACCTCCAGTAAATTTTAATAATTCTGAAAAATACTGGAATAGTGGCAAAGAACGCTTTCTGGAAAAAGACTATCAAGGAGCAGTTGTTGATTACACTAATTTCATCGAAATTCATCCCACATTTCCCGAAGCTTACTACAATCGAGGTGTTGTTCGTCTTCAGTTAAAAGATTATAGGGCAGCAATAACTGATTACACCAAAGCCATAGAAATTAATCCCAAATTTGGCGAAGCTTATTACAAACGAGGTATTGTTCATTATCGGTTACAAGATTATCAAGAAGCAATAAATGATTTCGCTAAAGCTATCGAAATTAATCCTAAATTAGCACAAGCTAGGTACAATCGTAATTTTGCTATTTATGAATTAAAGGATTCTCTATTAACAATAGATGTTTTTAGCTTTAAACCTATCAAACCTATCAAAAGATATCCCAAAAATGTAAAAGACTACGAAATCCGCGGTGGTATTCATTTACTGTTAAATAATCATAAAAAAGCAATAGCTGATTTAACAAAAGCCATAAAAAAGAATCCAAACAATCCCCATACCTACTCCAATCGTGGTGTTGCTCTTCTTCTGTTAAAAGATTATCAAGCAGCAATAGCTGATTTTACTAAAGTTATAGAACTCAATCCTCAAGATATCGATGCTTACAACAATCGAGGTAATCTTCATCGCTATTTAAAGGATTATCGAGCAGCAATATCTGATTACACTAAAGCTATAGAACTCAATCCCAAATTGCCCCAAGTCTACCTGAATCGCAGTCTAGTTCGTCGTAATTTAAAAGATTATCAAGGAACAATAGCCGATTTAACCAAAGCCATCGAAATTTATCCCAATTTTGCACAAGCTTACTATAACCGGGGTATTACTCTTGTATCTTTAGGAGACAAAAAACAGGCTATTGTTGATTTGCACAAAGCTGTCTCCCTATTTCAACAACAAGGTAGACAAGCTAAAGTCAAAGAAGTAGTTGAGACTATTGAATTGCTTAAAAATTGGCCAATTCATTAAGAATTTAGAATTTAGAATTTAGAATTTAGAATTGGGCATGGGGCATTGG